>JAFLUS010000174.1 GCA_022508685.1 Prevotellaceae bacterium
GATTTTGGGCGTGGAGGGCTATCGCCGTTTCAAGAATTATTGGCGGAAACGGAAACCATGTTAGTGTGTCAGCAGAAAATAAAAACTCCCGCTTCGGATGCCGAAGCGGGAGTCGCTGTCTGTTATGTCCTTGCGTCATTGGTCGCCCTTTGCCTTGAACGCCATGGCGTAGAGTTTCATCTGCTTCATCATGGCGAGCAGACCGTTGCTGCGGGTGGGGGAGAGGTGTTCGCGCAGCCCGATGTCCTCGATGAAGTGGAGGTCGGCTGTGAGGATTTCGTCGGGTGTGCGGTCGTTCAGCACACGGAGGAGGAGCATGACGAGACCTTTCACGATGAGGGCGTCGCTCTCGGCTTGGAAA
This sequence comes from Prevotellaceae bacterium, assembly GCA_022508685.1. Classification (GTDB taxonomy): domain Bacteria; phylum Bacteroidota; class Bacteroidia; order Bacteroidales; family Bacteroidaceae; genus UBA3839. The sequence continues at coordinate 362 of JAFLUS010000174.1, forward strand.
TGTATGGTGCCGTCGGGCATGGCGTCAGCCTGCAGCCACACGCGGCTCTGGCAGCCGTCGATGAGGTTGCTCTCCGTTTTGTATTCTTCTGCCAACGGCTGCTGCTCGTTTCCTAAGTCGATGAGCAACTGGTAGCGGTCCATCCAGTCGTCGTAACCGGAGAATTCGTCGATGATTTCCTGTTGTACTTCTTCGATAGTCATACGTTTGGTGAGTGTTTCAGGGTAAACAGTTTGCGCTTGTGCAGACGTGGTCAGCACAAGCGCAAACAGGATATGGAGAATTGTCCGCATGGGGAACGATTACATCATGCCGCCCATGCCGGGGTTGCCCATCGGCATTTCGGGCTTGTCTTCTTTCTTGTCGCAGATGACGCATTCGGTCGTGAGGAACATTCCGGCGATGCTGGCTGCGTTCTCCAGTGCGACGCGCGTTACCTTGGCGGGGTCGATGATGCCGCTTTCGCGCAGGTTTTCGTAGGTGTCCTTACGTGCGTTGTAGCCGAAGTCGCCTTTGCCTTCGCGCACTTTCTGTACGACGACGCTGCCTTCCAGTCCGGCATTTTCCACAATCTGGCGGAGCGGTTCTTCGATGGCACGTTCGATGATTTTGATACCTGTCGTTTCGTCGGCGTTCTCGCCTTCCAGACCTTGCAGGCTTTCGATGGCGCGGATGTAGGTGACGCCACCGCCGGGAACGATGCCTTCTTCGATGGCTGCGCGGGTTGCACACAGTGCATCATCTACGCGGTCTTTCTTTTCCTTCATTTCCACTTCGCTGGCTGCGCCGACGTAGAGCACTGCTACGCCGCCTGAGAGTTTTGCCAGACGTTCTTGCAGTTTTTCCTTGTCGTAGGAAGAAGTGGTGTTCTGGATTTCAGCCTTGATTTGGTTGATGCGGTCTTGGATGAGTTGCTTTTCGCCCTTTCCGCCGACGATGGTCGTGTTGTCCTTGGAGATAGCGACCTTTTCTGCCGAACCGAGCATTTCGAGCGTGGCTTGTTCCAACTTCAGTCCCTTTTCTTCGCTGATGACTACGCCGCCCGTGAGGATAGCGATGTCTTCGAGCATGGCCTTGCGGCGGTCGCCGAATCCGGGAGCCTTCACGGCGCAAATCTTCAACTGCGTGCGCAGACGGTTGACAACGAGTGTCGTGAGTGCTTCAGAGTCGATGTCTTCTGCGATGACGAGCAGCGGACGGCCGGTCTGTACGGCGGGTTCGAGGATGGGGAGGAATTCCTTGAGGTTGGAAATCTTCTTGTCATAGATGAGAATCAGCGGACTCTCCATGACGCACTCCATTTTCTCGGTGTCGGTCACGAAGTAGGGTGAAAGATAGCCGCGGTCGAACTGCATGCCTTCGACAACGCCGATTGTGGTTTCGCGTCCCTTGGCTTCTTCGATGGTGATGACACCGTCTTTCGATACCTTGCGCATGGCGTCGGCGATGAGTTTGCCGATTTCTTGGTCGTTGTTGGCGCTGACGGTGGCAACTTGTTCAATCTTGTCGTAGTCGTCGCCTACGTTTTCGCTCAATGCCTTGATGTGCTCAACGACTTTGGCGACAGCCTTGTCGATACCGCGCTTGAGGTCCATGGGGTTGGCGCCGGCAGCGACGTTCTTCAGACCTGTGGTGCAGATGCTCTGTGCCAGTACGGTAGCGGTAGTGGTTCCGTCGCCGGCGTCGTCGCCCGTCTTCGATGCTACGCTCTTCACGAGTTGCGCACCCGTGTTTTGGAATGCGTCTTCGAGTTCGATTTCCTTTGCTACGGTTACGCCGTCCTTCGTGATTTGGGGTGCACCGAATTTCTTTTCGATGATGACGTTGCGGCCTTTCGGTCCGAGTGTCACTTTCACGGCGTTAGCCAGTTGGTCGACGCCCTGCTTCAGTTGTTCGCGGGCTTCGATATTGAATTTCAGTTCTTTTGCCATAGTGTGTGTTGATGTTTGAAGTTGAATGTTTAGCCGATGACTGCCAGCACGTCGCTCTGGCGCATGATGAGGTATTTGGTGCCTTCGAATTCGAGTTCGGTGCCGGCATACTTGCCATAGAGCACGCGGTCGCCCACCTTGAGCACCATTTCTTCGTCTTTCGTGCCGTTTCCGGCTGCGATGATTTCGCCTTGCAGCGGTTTCTCTTTAGCGGTGTCGGGGATGATGATGCCGCCAACGGTCTTCTCTTCCGCCGGTGCGGGGAGAATCAGCACTCTGTCTGCTAATGGTTTGATGTTCATTGTTGTTTCAGATTTATGGTTTTTATACATATATTATATATAGGCGCATGCCGACAACCGGCACCCACACTATAGTATTTTGCAAAATTCGTGCCAAATTGTCAGTCTGCCGACAGTGCTGACAAGTTGTCAGTTCTCGTCGCGGTTGGCACGTTTGCGCTCCAAGTGGTCGAGGATGATTTTGCGGATGCGCATCGACTTCGGCGTCACTTCCACGTACTCGTCCTCCTTGATGTATTCGAGCATTTCCTCGAGCGACAACTGCACGGGCGGAACGATGCGTGCCTTCTCGTCCGTACCCGACGCACGCACGTTGGTAAGTTGCTTGGTCTTGGTCACGTTGATGACGAGGTCGTTCTCGTGCACGTGTTCGCCGACGACTTGTCCGGCATAGACCTGCTCCTGCGGGAAGATGAAGAACTTTCCGCGGTCTTGCAAGTGGTCGATGGCGTATGCCACGGCAGTACCCGTATCCATCGAAATCATCGACCCGTTGGTGCGGCGCGTCATTTCGCCCTTGAACGGCTGATAGTTCTTGAAGCGGTGCGCCATGATGGCTTCGCCCTGCGACGCCGTGAGCACGTTGGTGCGCAGACCGATGATGCCGCGCGACGGAATTTCGAACTCGATGTTCACGCGGTCGCCCTGTGCCTCCATAGACAGCATGTCGCCCTTGCGGCGCGTCACCATGTCAATCATCTTTGACGAAAAGTCGGTCGGCACGTTGATGGTGAGTTCCTCGATAGGTTCGCAACGCTGACCGCCTATTTCCTTGTAAATCACCTGCGGCTGACCCACCTGCAGTTCGTAGCCTTCGCGACGCATCGTCTCGACCAGCACCGAGAGGTGGAGCACGCCACGTCCGCTGACAATCCACGCATCGGTCGTGTCCTCCTTCTGCTCCACGCGCAAGGCGAGGTTCTTCTCCAGTTCGCGCGACAGGCGTTCGCCGATGTGGCGGCTCGTGCAGAACTTGCCCTCCTTGCCGAAGAACGGCGAATTGTTGATAGTGAAGAGCATCGACATCGTCGGCTCGTCAATGGAAATGGTAGGAAGCGCCTCAGGTGCTTCGGCATCGGTGATGGTGTCGCCGATTTCAAAGTTAGACAACCCGACGACGGCACAGATGTCGCCACTCGACACCTCCTGCGTCGTGCGGTGACCCATGCCCTCGAACGTATGGATTTCCTTAATCTTCGTCTTTTCCTGCGTGCCGTCGCGATGACAGATGACGACCTGCTGACCGCTGCGCAACGTGCCGCGATGAACGCGACCGACGGCAATGCGACCCGTGTAGGTGCTGTAGTCAAGCGACGTGATGAGCATCTGCGGCGCACCCTCCAACTGCGTGGGCGCGGGAATCGTCTCTATAATCGTGTCGAGCAGATATTCGATGTTGTCAGTCGGCTTCTGCCAGTCCTCACCCATCCAGCCCTGCTTTGCCGACCCATAGACGACAGGGAAGTCGAGTTGCTCCTCCGTGGCGTTGAGGTTGCACATCAGGTCGAACACCATTTCGTACACCTCCTCCGGCCGGCAGTTCGGCTTGTCCACCTTGTTGACCACGACCACAGGCTTGAGCCCGATTTCGAGCGCCTTCTGCAGCACGAACCGCGTCTGCGGCATCGGCCCCTCGAACGCATCGACGAGCAGGATGCACCCGTCCGCCATGTTGAGCACCCGCTCCACCTCGCCACCGAAGTCGCTGTGTCCCGGCGTGTCAATCACGTTGATTTTAATACCCTTGTAGTTGATGCTGACATTCTTGGAAAGAATGGTGATACCGCGTTCGCGTTCCAGTTCGTTGTTGTCGAGAATGAGGTCGCCAGTCTGCTGGTTCTCGCGAAAGAGGTTGCCGGCAAGAAGCATTTTGTCGACGAGCGTCGTCTTTCCGTGGTCGACGTGTGCAATGATTGCAATGTTACGAATATCCTGCATTTTTTTACCTTAAATTACGAATTTCGGATGCAAATTTACGGATTTTTTTCGGATTCTCGCCTATGTTGCCGTCGAAAGATAGCAAATCGCCCCGCAACGCCGTCCAAGGCCGTTTCGCCACCCCGCGAAAAAAGTTTTTGGCAGAAAACATTGTGAATCAAAAAGTTTTTCGTACCTTTGCACCCGCTTTGCGGACAGATTTTCGAATCAATAAGCCGTGACGACGGTCGCGAAGTTGTGAATTTAATAACTAATTAACCAATTTAATTACAATTACATCATGTACTTAGACGCAGAAAAAAAGCAAGAAATCTTCAGCCAGTACGGTCAGTCGGCAACCGACACCGGTTCATGCGAGAGCCAAATCGCGCTCTTCTCCTACCGCATCCGCCACTTGACCGAGCACATGAAGGCTAACCACAAGGACTACGCAACCAACCGTTCACTCGTTCGCCTCGTCGGCCAGCGCCGCCGTCTCCTTGCCTACCTCAAGCGCAAGGACATCGAACGTTACCGCGCCATCGTCAAGGCACTCGGTCTGCGTAAATAATCTGCGCCCAACGCGCAATCGCATCAAAGCGCGATACTCCGTCTGCGGAGT
>JAFLUS010000175.1 GCA_022508685.1 Prevotellaceae bacterium
GCAAAATTTTTCTTACTTTTGCACACGAAACCAAACTCCATCGCACACATGCAACCACTGGCAGAAAGACTGCGTCCGCGAACGTTGGACGACTATGTAGGACAATCGCACTTGGTCGGCGCCGGTGCCGTCGTGCGTCGGATGATAGAATCCCGACGCGTGGCATCGTTCATCCTGTGGGGGCCCCCGGGCGTGGGCAAGACGACGCTTGCGGGCATCATCGCACGCACGATGCAGGTGCCGTTCTATACGCTCAGTGCCGTGACGAGCGGAGTGAAGGAAGTGCGCGAAGTGGTGGAGCGGGCACGAACCTCTTCCGGACTCTTCGCCTCGGGCGGACGGCCGATTCTCTTCATCGACGAAATCCATCGGTTCTCCAAGTCCCAGCAGGACTCGCTGCTCGGCGCCGTCGAAAACGGCACGGTCACGCTCATCGGGGCAACCACCGAAAATCCTTCCTTTGAAGTCATCCGCCCCCTCCTCAGCCGCTGTCAGGTGTATGTGCTGAAGCCGCTCGAGAAGGACGACCTCCTCTGCCTCATGCAACGTGCACTGCAGCAAGACACCGTGCTGCAGTCGCGACGCATCGACGTGAAGGAGACGGGCGCTCTTCTCCGTCTCTGCGGTGGCGATGCGCGGAAGTTGCTCAACATTCTCGAACTCACCATAGACAGCCAAGCCGATGCCGACGTGGCGGTGGTGGACGATGCCGCCGTCGTCAGTGCGATACAGCAGAACCCCATGGCCTACGACCGCGAAGGCGAGATGCACTACGACATCGTTTCCGCCTTTATCAAAAGCATCCGCGGAAGCGACCCCGATGCCGCCGTCTACTGGCTTGCACGCATGATTGAGGGAGGCGAAGACCCCGTGTTCATCGCCCGACGGCTGGTCATCAGCGCATCCGAGGACATCGGGTTGGCAAACCCCAACGCCCTGCTCCTCGCCAACGCCTGTTTCGATGTGGTGACGAAAATCGGGATGCCCGAAGGGCGCATCCCGTTGGCTGAAGCCACCGTCTACTTGGCTACGAGCCCGAAGAGCAACAGCGCCTATCTTGCCGTCGACGCCGCGCTTGCCTACGTTCGGCAGACGGGCAACCTGCCCGTGCCGCTGCACCTGCGCAATGCCCCGACTGCGCTGATGAAGGACTTGGGGTACAGCGACGGCTACAAGTATGCGCACGACTATCCCGAGCACTTCGTCGAACAGCAGTTCCTGCCCGACGACGCACGCGATGCCCGGTTCTGGCATCCCCAGTCCCACACACAGGCGGAGGCGAAACTGGCAGAGCGGATGCTGCGATGCTGGGGTGAGCGCTATGCTGAAAAATAGTCCGAACCCGCGCTGCAGATGGTTCGGACGTGCATGGGTCAGAGTTCAAGCGTCCATTGGTCGTAGCACACGCCACGACCTCCGAAACCTTCTTTCTGAAATATCAATCCTTCGTTGAGTACGCGACCGCCCTCTTCGGTAGAAATGCCGAAGTCGAACGTCGTGAGGTCGGGCACGTCGCGATAGCGGTCGATGAGGTTCGCTATCAGATAGTCGAGTGCGCCCATGCCGCGACCCGCTTCGCTGGCAGCCATGTACTGCGTGTGTACGACGCGGCGGGTGACGAACAGCCATGCTCCGGCCACGATGTCGCTGCCGTCGGCCGTGCGCTCCACGTACAGATGGATGTTGTGCGGAAAACGCGCTGCCAGCAGCAGCATCTCGGCTGCCGAATGGACAGGCTCGACGCCGTGGCGCTGTCGCAGCCCCGTCGCCACGATGTGGTGGAAGGCTTCGTAGTCGGCAGCGGCGTCGGTACGCTCGATGCGCAGTGCGGCGGCTTCGGCCTTGCGGATGCCGCTCCGCCGGCGTGCCTGCAAGGGGAGCGGGTGTCGCAGACTGACGGCTGACGACAGGCCGCGTGCCGTGAGTTGCGCCCCGAAGCGATGGAGCGCATACAGCGGTTCGTCGGACGGCTGTGTGCAGTAGATGTGCGGAACCGGCTTGCAGACGAAGCGGCGTGCAGCCAACTCGTGGCGGTAGTAGTCCGTCAGCAGTCCGAAGATGTGGAGCACGTCGGCAGCCCCGACGCTGTCTGCCATGACCAGTCCTCCGTAGGTGAGTCCCTGATGCGTGTACACCGTCTGTTCGTCGGCGCAGAAGTTTGCCGGAAGGCAAGCCAACAGGCGGCTGCCCTGCCGGAACAGCAGTGAGCAGTCGTCGAAGCGGTCGGCATGATAGTCCATGAAGCGGCGGTCGAACAGGAACGTGCCGTTCTTGCTGCCGTCGACCAGTGCGTTCCATGCCGACGCATCGTCCTTGCGGTAGGGCTGCAGTGTAATCATCGGTTCTTGAAGTCGTCGTAATCGTTGATGTACCCGTCGCGCATGTAGGCGCAGGAGGCGAGCACGACCGCCACGGCGTCGGGCGTGAAGTTGCGCAGTTCACACCATACGTTGGGACGGATGAGGATGCCTCGGTTGGGCGTGTCCATGTGGAAAGTCTGCTGCCGGCTGCCGTCGTCGACGAAGATGTCGAAACTGCCGCAGACAGGGAATATCAGTTCGGCACACAGGCTGTGGGCGTGTCCGCCACGCATCTTGCCGGCTGCGACGTGGCTAATCCAGAACACGCGCTGCGGCTCGAACGGCAACTGCGCCCACTCGGCGACGCAGAGTGCGCCGCGTTCGTCGGTGATGCACGGAATATCGTATAGCAAGTCGTTCATGGTCGTTCTGTTTCGGTGTTGGGGACGGCGTTCCGTTCTACAGGGGCGTGTCGGCCATTGCGGTGCGGACGCGGCTGAGGGTCTCGGGTCGCATGTGCAGATAGGAGGCGACGATGTGGAGCGGTGTGCGCCGGATGATGTCGGGGTGGTGGTGCAGAAGGTGGCCGTAGCGTTCCTGTGCGGAGTCGATGCGTCGCATCTCGGCTTCCTGTCGTGCGCTGACGAGCGATTCCTGCAGCATGGAGATGTAGATGTGGCAGAGGGAATAGGCGGACTGGGTGAGGAGCGTGAAGTCGGCGTAGGGCAGACTGAAGAGGGAGGAGGGTTCCAGCGCCTCGATGGTGAACGGCGACGGCGTTTCGCTGAAGAGGCTTTCGCCGCAGATGATGAGTGCGCCGTCGTAGACGATGTGCTCCGTCAGTTCCTTGCCTTCGTGGCGGTGGAAGTGGCGCAGCAAGCCTTTGGAAACGTAGTAGATGTGCCGGCACGTGTCGCCGGCCTTGAGCAGAAGGTCGCCTTTGCGCACGCGGAGGGGCGTGATGAGGGCTGCCAACTGCTGGAGTTGGTTGGGCGCGAGCGTGCCGTAGCGGCGTGCCAACGTGCGGGCGATGTCTTTGCTGGTGTCGGGCATGGGCTGTTCAGTATTGGCGTTGTCCGAATATGCTTGTTCCGATGCGGACGAGGGTGGCTCCTTCCTCTATGGCGACGGGGTAGTCGTGGCTCATGCCCATGGAGAGCATGTCCCAGTGGGAGGCGGCGGCAACGTGGTCGCGGGCGTGCTGGTAGAGGTCGTGGGCGGTGCGGAATTCGCGTCGGATTTGCTCCGTGTCGTCCGTGTAGGTCGCCATCGTCATGAGTCCGCGGATGCGGACGTGCGGAAGGGTTGCCCATTCGTCGCTGTCGAGCAGTGCCGTCAGTTCGTCGGGCGTGAAGCCGTACTTGGTCTCTTCCTGTGCGAGATGCAGTTCGAGCAGACAGTCGATGCGGCGTCCGCAGCGTCCGGCTTGCTTGTCGATTTCGCGCAGCAGGCGCAGCGAGTCGACGGCGTGGATGAGGCTGACGAACGGGGCGATGTACTTGACCTTGTTCGTCTGCAGATGGCCGATGAAATGCCACTGCACGTCGGCGGGCATGAGGGCTTGCTTGGCGACGAGTTCCTGTACGTGGCTCTCGCCGAACACCCGCTGCCCGGCTTCGTATGCCTGAAGGAGTGCAGCGACGGGATGGTACTTCGACACCGCCACCAGCGTCACGCCTGCGGGCAGTTGGCTGTGCAGCGCCGCAATCTGTTCGCTAATCATGGTTTTCGTATTCCGGCTGTTCGTTCTTCTCCCGCGTCGCGGCTTCGTAGGGGAACACGTCTAAAATCTTGGTGAGTTGGACGGTGGTGATTTCGTAGTCTATCATCGAGCCCTTCATGCCCTCGTCGAAGCGTCGGACGGCATCGTGGAGGTCGGAGGCCTGTACCAGCATGAGGCTGGCTGTGCGCTTTTCGGCTTGCGTCTTTTCGTCGAGCGAGATGAATTCGCACTTCACCTTGAACCACTTGTCGGCGTCGTCGGCGTCGCACATGAAGAGTTCCGAATATCTGACGCGTCGGATGTCCTTCACGTCGAGACGCCCGTTGCAGTAGGGCGTGATTTCCTTGATGATGCGGGCTTCTGCCTCCGTAAAGTTGAGCGCGTCGACGAGATAGGGTTCCGTCACCGTCTTCGTGGCTCCGCTTTCGAGCGTTTTCTCGGTGGCTACTTTGCACTCGAACCAATTATTGATAATCATGTCTGTGAATTTGTAGTTAAGTCGTTTGCGGGAAATGTCCCGAGACAGAGGACAAAGTTACGAAAAAATCGGGGAAGTGCGTCGAAAACCGCCTACATTTGTGCCGCAGACCCTTCCCGACGCGCTCGGAACGGAGGTCTGCAAAAATCGCATATTTTATAATTTGTTGATAGTAAGTGATTTATAAATTATCGTGAAGGGGCGGAAATTTCACAGGCAACAAAATTTTTTTTCATAGGCACGCAAGTTTTTTTTCGTAGGCATGAAAGTTTTATTTCACAGGCACGAAAATTTATTTTGTCAGGCATGAAATTTTATTTTCATAGGCACGAAAAATAATTTTGTCAGGCATGAAAAATAATTTTGTCAGGCACGAAATTTTCGGTCGTTCGCGGCGGTCTGTATCGTGCTTGCTGTCAGCGTGTTATGAATTTTGCTGCTGGCAGCCCGTTGCGTTGCCGCCCTCGCGCGCGTGCGCACGCATAATAATATATGTATGCGCTTCGGGGGAGAAGTGGGGCACGCGCAGAGCCGCCACGATGGTGCGGCGGCGGGACGGCGGATGAATAAAGAAGCGGAAAAGTGAGGTAGCAATGGAATTTTT
>JAFLUS010000176.1 GCA_022508685.1 Prevotellaceae bacterium
TTCGATGAACTTTGTAGAAGAACTGAAATGGCGTGGCATGATTCATCAGATGATGCCGGGAACCGACGAATTGCTTGAAAAAGAACAGAATGTAAGTGCGTACCTCGGCATCGACCCGACTGCCGACTCGCTCCATATAGGTCACCTGTGCGGCGTGATGATGCTCCGGCATTATCAGCGTTGCGGCGGAAAGCCGTTTGCCCTCATCGGCGGTGCTACGGGCATGATTGGCGACCCGTCGGGAAAAAGTCAGGAACGCAACCTGCTCGACGAAGAAACGCTGGCACACAACGTGCGCTGCATCAAGGCTCAACTGGCTCGTTTCCTCGACTTCGAGAGCGATGCGCCCAATCGTGCCGAACTCGTCAACAACTACGACTGGATGAAGGACTTCACCTTCCTCGCCTTTGCACGCGACATCGGCAAGCACATCACCGTCAACTACATGATGGCGAAGGAATCGGTGCAGAAGCGGCTCAATGGTGAAGCACGCGACGGGCTGTCGTTCACGGAGTTCACCTACCAACTGCTGCAGGCTTACGACTTCTACTACCTGAGTGAGCACCACAACTGCCGGCTCCAACTGGGCGGGGCTGACCAGTGGGGCAACATCACGACGGGTTCGGAACTCATTCGCCGCATGAGCGGCAAGGAATGCTATGCGCTCACTTGTCCGCTCGTCACCAAGAGCGACGGACGGAAGTTCGGAAAGACGGAGAAGGGCAACATCTGGCTCGACCGCGAACGCACGTCGCCTTACCAGTTCTACCAGTTCTGGCTCAATGTGGCTGACGACGATGCGAAGCGCTACATCAAGATTTTCACGTCGCTCACTCGCGAAGAAATCGACGCGCTCATCGCCGAGCACGACACCGACCCGGGACAGCGCGTGCTGCAAAAGCGGCTGGCACGCGAAGTGACCGTCATGGTGCACAGCGAGGCGGACTATCAGACGGCTCTCGAGGCCAGCAACATCCTCTTCGGCAAATCGACGAAGGAGCAGTTGCTGCATCTCGACGAACAGACGCTGCTCGACGTGTTCGACGGCGTGCCGCATTTTGAAGTCGACAAAGCCGTGTTCGAAGCCGGTGTGCCGGTCATCCAACTCACGACCGACCTCGCTCCCGTGTTCGCATCGAAGGGCGAAATGCGGAAACTCACGCAAGGCGGCGGCGTCAGCGTGAACAAAGAGAAGTTGGCCGACCCCAACGCGCTGCTCACGACTGCCGACCTGCTTGCCGACAAGTACTTGCTCGTGCAGCAGGGAAAGAAGAAGTATTTCCTGCTGATTGCGAAATGACGCGACAGCCTCAACACGTCAACACTGCACAATCTCCCGACACACATGAAACAGATTCTCTCCATCGTCTGCCTGCTGATTGCCACTTCGCTGTGGGCGCAAGACGACATCGAAATCGTCAACATCGAGCATCCCGCACTGCAAGCCTACATGGCAGACAGCACATACGACTACAACGACAGCATTGACGTCTCCGTCATCATGCAGTATGCCGACCGCGAACTCTACGGCACGCGGCTCGACCGCCCGCAAGGCAAGTTGCTGCACTGGCGACCCACCATCACGGCGGACAGCATTGCCGAAATCCGCATCACGCTCAGCGAACACGAGGACTTGCACGACTCCATCACCTGCATGCCGTCGGACACGGACGCACGTTCGTACACCATCCGCAACCTCTTTCCCAACCGCACATACTATTACAAGGCTGAAGAAATCCACCACAACGGCAACACGGCACTGCTGCTGCAAGGCACGTTCCGCACCACCGGACAGGTGCGCATGATGCACGTCGACGGAGCCCACAACGTGCGCGACATGGGCGGGTGGCAGACGCAGTTCGGCGTCCCCATCAAGTACGGAAAACTCTATCGCAGCGGACACATGGACACGGTGACTCCCAGCGGCTATCACGATTTTGTGGAGAGCATGGGCGTCACTGCCGAACTGGACTTGCGCGGATTGTTCCGCAAAGAACCGCATCTGAAGAAGTCGAAACTCGGCGACAACGTCCAGTTCGTCCGCATCGTAGCCGACAGTTACGCGCTTTCTTCGCAGCGTCCCGTCTACGTCCGTTGTCTGAACTGGATTATCGACCGCATGAAGGAGGGTCGTGCCGTGAACTGGCACTGCGGCGTCGGTTGCGACCGCTGCGGCACACTGAGTTTCCTGATTGGCGGTGTGCTGGGAATGAGCGAAGCCGACCTCTGCCGCGACTACGAACTGTCGTGCTTCCGCGGTCACAAACGTCCGCGCAGTCATGTCGGATTCCGCAAACTGCTGCCGTTCATCAAGCAGTTGGGCCCCGCAGACGACCTCGCCCAATGTTTCTACAACTACTGGATTGAAGGCGGAATGTCGGCAGAAAATCTGGAATATCTGCGCAGCGAAATGCTCGAAAAATAATCAAAAGCCAAGTTTACCGAAATACTTTTGATTTTCCTCTTCAGTAATGGAGAGGAATTTTCGTATATCGTCGAGCATGATTTTCGGTTTCTGCGCAAACTTTTCGCGGAAATCAGCAATGTTCTTCTCCCATTTCTCGTAACTCAACTGCGGCCAGCGTTCGCAGTTGCGCTTCATTTCGGGACGGATTTGTGCAATCAGCCGGTCGAACTCCGCCGTGGCATTCTCCGTCGAGAACGTGTGCGTCATGTGGTGCGACAGCCTTTGCAGGAAAAGCGCACGGAATTCCGGATTAGCCAACAGCCGGTTAATCATCACGTTGTGCGCCGTCACGTGTGCAGCCGCAGCACTTCCGCCCATGGAGAGGTAGTAGTCGGCAGTCGGGCGGAAGCCCACCCACGAGGCATCGAGGTCGTAGAAGACGAAATGCCATTTGCCGTCGCCCTTCGGGTCGGTGGAACGCACGTAGCGAATGTTGCCCACGTCGGTGTTGCCCGAGTAGATTTCGCCCAGTTTGTAGTCGATGAGTCCCTGCAAGTCCACTTGCTTCCGCACGGAGTCGTAGGCAACGCTGTCCGCCATGTTGTGGTCGGCAACGTATTTCATCAACTGCTTGTAAGGAATGCTGCTGCCCGCCTCGTTGTAGCCTTGCGAAAAGATGATGCTGATGCCGTCCTCCGACACGTTCAGATGACGCGCCACGAAATGCCGGTCAATCTTCTCGCGAATGTAGTAGAGCCCGAAGTATTTCGCATTGATGTAGAGCGCGACGGGACGGTAAATCTGCGTCAGCAACGTCGGACTCTGCGCCTTGACCAGACTGGTGAAGAATTCGTCGCGAACCATGCAGCGGTTGAAATCCTGTGAACCCGACCGCAGCACCAAATCCTGAAACGACATCGTTTCGCCGTTGCCGAAGACGTCGTAATCCACCTCCGACTGACCATATTCGTTCTTGAACTTGAGACAGAACGACTTCTTCGCCTCATAGCGCGAATATCCGCCAAAGATTTTCAGTCCGCAGGCAGTCGAAAAACCCTCCTTGCCGTCGAAGAACTCCACATGCGCCTTCTTCGTCCACCGCTTCCAGAAATTGGCACCGAGATGCGGCCATTCGGGCGAATATCCCGGCCCGTCGGCATAGATGCCCTTGTTGAAATCATAGAGGTCGTCCTCGTCCACCGACACGGCCACCACCGCCAAGTCGTGGTCGGCATCCGTGCCGAGCAAGTAAGTCATCGTGGCAACATCGCTCCGCAGCGCCTCGTCGTCACCCTCGGCAAACGCACGCACCACCGTGCTCTTCGTCAGCACGATAGAATCCGTGCAGACAGGCGAAGCCGCAGTCGGTTCGCTGCCGTCGAGCGTATAGTGCACCACGCGCTCCGCATCGTTGAGGTGCAGGCAAAGTTGTTTCTCCTCCGGATACACACCGGCAGGGCAGTCAAACTGCGGTCGGTCGGCAACGAAGCGCACACCCTTCGCCCCGTTCTCCGCATTGCGCGAAGGCGAAGCATAGAAGAAGAAACCCTTACGGCCGTCGGCACGTCCCACCGACACACCATACGGGGCAGCCTTGGCACACACGCCATCGACAAACCGACCACCCTTCGTCAGCACCACCGTCTCGTTCTTGCCCAATTTGAACGGAGCCTGCAAATCATCCGACTTGTTGGCCTTCCGTCCCGCCAACTCAATCGTCACCATCTGCCCCGGCAGCAACGTCCGTGCAGGCAACTGCCAACCCTCGTCCTTCCCCATCTTCTTGGCAAGGCAGTAAGCCGAGAGGTCGACGCTGTCGTCCGACACATTCTTCAGTTCCACCCAGTTGTTCCTCGACTGCGCACGGCTCATCACCTCCCAAATCAGCAACTCACCACCCTCTCGCTGCTCGTCCATCCGTTCGCACGCAGCCTCATAACCCTCCGCCGTATTGTCGAAACCCGGACTCTGCCAATACGTCTTCACATACGAACCATCCTCCTGTCGGCACAACGCCTCGTCGGGCGACAACGCCCCATACGTCACCTCCGAAATCACCTCGCCGTCGGGCGCCAGCAACTGCACCGTTCCGCCCTCCTTCGGCAACTTCACCGTCGCCCTCAGTTCCTTACCCTTCTTCTCCGCCTTGTCCTTGCCGCCGACAAACACCACCAAGCACTCGCCGCCACGCATCGTCACCGACGGAAACACCCACGTCTTCGTCTTCTCACCCTTCTTCTCCGCCTTTCCCTCATCTTTTTCCTCCGCTTTTCCCGCGTCCTTCTTCTTTCCTGCGTCCTTCTTCTTCGCCGTGCCCGCGTCAGCCTTCACCACCGCAATGCCATACCCCTCCAAGTTCACCGTATCAGCCGACACATTCTTCAGTTCAATCCAGTCCGCCGGCTTCCCCTTCGCCGTCAGCAACCCTGTACGGTTGGAAGCCATCAACTCGTTAATCACCACATTTCGGTCATACTTCACCGTCTCCTTTTGAGAACAAGACACAACCGTCAGCACCCATGTGCACGACACAAGAAAAGCGATAAACGCCGAACGATTTTTCATTTTCAAACCTTTCATTTTATCTCCTAAAACGCACTCTTATCCATTTTATCGAAAAAGCGAACAAAGTTAGCGTTTTTTGCAGAAATCACCATCACTTTTTGC
>JAFLUS010000177.1 GCA_022508685.1 Prevotellaceae bacterium
GGTACGAGTGACTTCATCACAACCCAACCGATGAGGTAGGCTACGGCGCAGACGCAGAAGATGATGAAATAGCCTGCCGGTTTGCCTTCGAAACCGAAGAACGTCATTTGCGTCTTGTCGGCATAGACGAAGAGGTCGCCTGCTACCCATTGCAAAATCATGGAACCAACACCACCTGCCATACCGCCGATACCAGTGATGGTGGCTACGGCTGATTTGGGGAACATGTCGCTCACGGTCGAGAAGATGTTGGCTGACCACGACTGATGGGCTGCACCACCAATACCGATAAGGAGGACGGGGAACCACGGCGAAATCGTACCGAGCGGTTGTGCCAAAAGGACAACCAACGGGAAGAAGGCGAAAATCAGCATGGCTTGCATGCGTGCTGCATAGGGATTCTTTCCTGTACGATTGATGATGAGTGTCGGGAGTTTACCGCCATAAATGGAGAGCATCGTCACGAGATAGAGAGAGAAGATGAGCAACATGCCGAGCGGGTCGGTCGTCTTGATTTGGAACTGCGTGTTCAGATAAGACGGCGTCCAGAAGAGGAAGAACCACCACACGCCATCGGTCATGAACTTACCGAAGGCAAATGCCCATGTCTGTTTGAACTTGAAGCATTGCAGGAACGACAGGCGAGGTTCGTCGTCTGTGTTTGCTGCATCCTTTGTCACGTTTTCCAAATCTTCCTTATCCTGCTCGATATATACCAATTCGGCTTGGTTGACGTGCTTGCTTTTTGCGGGTGCAGAATAGAGGAATATCCACAATCCTGCCCACACGAAACCTAACGCACCAATCACGATGAATGCCATTTCCCAACCGAAGGCTTTTGCCAATGGTGGAATGGAAATCGGAGCGATAAGGGCACCGATGGATGCTCCGGAGTTGAAGATTGAAGTGGCGAAAGCACGGTCGCGTTTCGGGAAATACTCAGCAGTTACCTTGATGGCTGCAGGGAAGTTACCAGCCTCACCCAACGCAAGGATGCAGCGGGCAAAGAGGAAGGCATACATGGAGACGGTGGCAATGATGACTGCACCATCACCGACAGCCTGCATCAGACTGGCTTTGTCGCTATAACCGAGATATTGCTCGGTAAACAGACCGCATCCGGCATGGAGGCAGGCACCGAGGCTCCACACGACGATTGCCCAGATATAGCCTTTCTTCGTACCCATCCAGTCGATGAAGCGACCGGCAAAGAGCATACAGATGGCGTAGACGATGGAGAAAATGGACGTAATCTTTCCGTAGTGCGATTCATCCCAGTGGAATTCGGGTTTGATGAACTCGTCCCATGTGAGCGAAAGCACCTGACGGTCGAGATAGTTGACTGTTGTTGCGAAGAACAACATGCCGCAAATTACCCAGCGGTAATTTGTCATTTTGGCAGTTTTTAATGAACTCATAAATATAAATGTTTATTGGTTTCCAAGGTATTGAGCGACAAAGTTAATAAAAAAATCGTTTCAAACGCGCTTCTTCTATTATTTTTTATGCAAAGCAAGCCACTCTGTGCGCGACATTTCGACTTCGACACCGCATCCGTCGCCATCGAACGGCACTATCGGCGGATTTTCTTTCGTGAGCCGGAGCGTCACGCTTGTCGCAGTGTCAAATCGTTGGAACACACTGCTGATGATGCGTCCAGCCACGTGTTCAATCAAGTTTGAGGGTTGCGACATTTCGGTCTTGACCACATCGTAGACATCAGCATAGTTCAGCGTATCGGCAACGTCGTCCGTCAGCATCGCCTGCGAAAAATCGGTCGACACCGCCATGTCTACCATAAAATAAGTACCCACGATGCGCTCTTGTGGGAGCACACCGTGGTACGCATAAAAACGGAGGTTCTTGAGAAAAATCTTCATGCTATCCGCATCTTGAAGCACCGCAATCCTTGCATATCAGGCAGCCTTCTTGGTATACAAGGCTTTCGTGACCGCAGACAGGACATTGCAGTCCTTTGGCTTCGGTGCCGTCTTGCACGTATTTCTTGAGTGCACGTTCCACACCATTCTTCCACGTGTTGATGCTTTCGCTCTCCAATTGCAAAGAATTGACAAGTTTCAGCACGTTGGTGAGCGGCATACGATAGCGGAGCACGCCAGAGATAAGTTTCGCGTAGTTCCAATACTCTTTGTTGAATCGTTCGCTGAGTCCCTCAATAGTGGTCTTGTAACCGCGACGATTGACAAACTGGAAGTCATAGCGCTTCACACCGTTTTCGTCGACATTCTTGATGATGTGTCCCTTTGCCACGGTCTTCGGCAACGCGATACCATCTTCGTCGTCGAGCACACCGGTAAAAATTTCGTAGGGATAACCATCGAGCAGTCCGACAAACGCCACCCACTTCTCTTTGTTGTTCTGGAAACGCACTACGTCGCATTCCAGACTCTTCGGACGGACTTCCGTCACTACGGGTGGCGGACATTCGCAGTGCTTCTCCTTCTTCTTGTCGTTCTTTGCCGAGATGAGCACACCCGAGCGTGAACCATCGCGATACACCGTGCAGCCCTTGCAACCGCAGCGCCAAGCCTCTACGTAGAGTTCGTTGACGAGGTCTTCAGTGACCGTGCTCGGGAGGTTGATAGTAACTGAAATGCTGTGGTCTACCCACTTTTGGATGGCACCTTGCATCTTCACCTTTTCCTTCCAGTCGATGTCGTTGGCAGTGGCTTTGTAGTAGGGAGAATTGCGTACCAACGTATCGATTTCGCTTTGCGTGTACCGCTTCTCCGTGTCATATCCGTTCACCTGCATCCACGTGAGGAACTTGGGGTGATAGACGAGGTATTCTTCAAACGAATCGCCTGTTTCGTCCACATAGTCTACGTGCACGTTGGTGTCGTTGGGATTGACTTTCCGGCGACGCTTGTACACAGGCATGAATACGGGTTCGATGCCGCTGGTCGTCTGTGTCATCAAACTTGTTGTGCCGGTCGGGGCTATCGTCAAGCAGGCGATGTTGCGGCGACCCACCTTCGTCATTTCTTCGTAGAGGTCGGCATCCACGCTCTTGATGCGATTGACGAAAGGATTGTCCTTTTCGCGTTCTGCATCATAAATGGCGAACGAACCACGTTCGCGTGCCATCTGCACCGACGAACGATAAGCCTCTACCGCCACATTCTTGTGCACTTCGGTGGAGAAATACGTGGCTTCGGGTGTACCATACGTCAGACCCATTGCTGCCAGCATATCGCCTTCGGCAGTGATGCCGACACCGGTACGACGTCCTTGGCTGCTCTTGTCATAAATCTTCTTCCACAAATGACGTTCTGCACCTTTTACTTCCTCGCTCTGCGGGTCGCTCTCGATTTTAGCAAGAATCAGGTCGATTTTCTCCAATTCGAGGTCGATGATGTCGTCCATGATGCGTTGTGCCATACCCACGTGCTTGCGGAAGAGCGGATAGTTGAATGTCGCGTCCTTCGTAAACGGATTTTCTACATAAGAATAGAGGTTGATGGCAAGCAGACGGCAAGAGTCGTAGGGGCACAATGGGATTTCGCCGCATGGGTTGGTGGAGATGGTGCGATAGCCGAGGTCGGCATAGCAGTCGGGCACTGATTCGCGGATGATGGTATCCCAGAAGAGTACGCCCGGTTCTGCCGATTTCCATGCGTTGTGCACGATTTTTTTCCACAGGTCGGCAGCATCGATTTCCTTCTCTACCGACGGATGTTCAGCATCGATAGGGAATTGCTGATGATACTTGCGTCCTTCGGCTGCGGCTTTCATGAATTCGTCGTCGATACGCACCGACACGTTGGCTCCCGTCACTTTGCCTTCCGTCATCTTGGCATCGATGAAGGCTTCCGAATCGGGATGCTTGATGCTGACGGAGAGCATCAGTGCACCGCGACGTCCGTCTTGCGCCACTTCGCGCGTGCTGTTGCTGTAGCGTTCCATAAACGGCACGAGTCCTGTGCTGGTCAGTGCTGAATTTTTTACGGCAGTACCCTTCGGGCGGATGTGCGACAGGTCGTGTCCTACTCCGCCACGACGTTTCATCAGTTGCACCTGTTCTTCGTCGATGCGGATGATGGCGCCATACGAGTCGGCATCGCCGTCGAGGCCTACCACAAAACAATTGGAAAGCGAAGCGACTTGGAAACTGTTGCCGATACCGGTCATCGGACTGCCGGCAGGTACGATATAGCGGAAATGGTCAAGCAAGTCGAATACTTGTTGAGCCGACATCGGGTTCGGGTATTTTTGCTCGATACGGGCGATTTCCGTAGCCAATCGCCAATGCATGTCCTCGGGCGAACGTTCATAGATTTTGCCGAAAGAGTCTTTCATGGCATACTTGTTCACCCATACGCGTGCTGCCAGTTCGTCGCCGTCAAAGTAAGCAAGCGACGCTGCATACGCATCTTCGTAAGTGTAAGTCGGTTTTGTTTCCATTATATATGTAAGGTGTTAAGAAAATGCTAAATCACTCGCAAGCCGCAGAGGGTATTTGTCCGCCAGTCATGGCTGTCAACGACGGACATCTTGGTGCTCCAAAAAGTGTTCGTGATGAATTTCTTTGCAAATCTACAAGAGTTTTTTGAATCGGCAAAATAAAACAAACAAAATTTTCACCTTCAATGTAAAGTTTTCCATTTTGAAAAATTAAATTATTGATTTTTAAGTGTTTACAATTTTTACACAGGTGAAAAGTTTTCCAAAACGGCACACATAGAGCCATTTTACAGATGCGTAACATTCTCAAAATCGGTAACTTTTCATCGTTTCGCGAGAACAGAACTCGAATTGAAATACCATCCATTTCTGCTTTGAAACGTATTCTTGCCCCGACGCTTCGCAATCGACATATTTCATCATCGCCCATACAGATTCTTTTGCGTTTTTGACAAAATGACGAGCATTTCACAGATGATGACGACATTCTGAAAGTTTTCATTTTTTATCGTTTGACACATTGTAAAATTTGCCAAAATGCTGATTTGCGAGCATCGCACTCTACGACTTTGCAGAGTGCACTCTACGGCTTCGTAGACCGCACTCTGACACTTTGTACATCGCACTCTAAAA
>JAFLUS010000178.1 GCA_022508685.1 Prevotellaceae bacterium
AGGTTTGCGACGGCGGGCTTCGTCGAGCGAGAGGAGGGTGTCGGCGGGGGTGTCGTGCTGCGCACGGAGGGTGGCGTAGCGGTGGTTGAGTTCATCGACGTAGGCTGTTTGCTGCTCGGAATGGAGCAGACGGCTGGCGGCAAGGGCGTTTTGCGACGCGTCTTTCATCCAAACGACGGGAGCGTCGTAAACGGGAGCGATTTTCAGTGCGGTATGGAGTTCGCTTGTGGTGGCTCCGCCAATCATGAGGGGGATGTGGAGGCGGCGTTCTTGCAGGGTGCGTGCCACATTGACCATTTCTTCGAGCGACGGGGTAATCAGTCCGCTGAGCCCGATGATGTCGGCGTGATGCTCGATGGCTTTGTCTACAATGTCGTCGGCGGGCACCATGACGCCGAGGTCGATGACGTCGTAGCCGTTGCAGGCGAGGACGACGCTGACGATGTTCTTGCCAATGTCGTGAACGTCGCCCTTGACGGTGGCAAGGAGAATGCGTGGCGCGGTGCGGGAAGTGCGGTTTTCCGTCTCGCCGTGTTGCTGCATGAAGGGTTGCAGGATGGCGACGGCTTTCTTCATGGTGCGGGCACTCTTCACGACTTGCGGCAGAAACATTTTGCCTGCACCGAAGAGTTCGCCCACGTGGTTCATGGCTTGCATCAACGGGCCTTCGATGATGCGGACGGGTGTGCCGTAGTGTGCCAATGCCTCGGCGAGGTCTTGCTCCAAATGGTCGGCAATGCCTTTCGTGAGGGCGTGGACGAGGCGATTGTCAATGGTGGTGTCGCGCCATGCGTCGTTGCTGCGGTCGGTGTCGTGCCCGGCGGTGTTGGCGGCGTCGGACTTGATTTGCTCTGCCAAGGCGACGAGGCGTTCGGTGGCATCGGTGCGGCGATTGAGCAGCACGTCGTCAATGGCTTCGAGCAGATGAGGCGGAATGTCGCTGTAGAGCACCTTGGTGGCTGGATTGACGATGCCGAAGTCCTGCCCTGCCTGAATGGTGTGGTAGAGGAACACGGCGTGCATGGCTTCGCGAACGTAGTTGTTGCCGCGAAATGAGAAACTGAGGTTGCTGACGCCTCCGCTGACGTGTGCACCCGGCAGATGCTGACGAATCCACGCTGTGGCACGGATGAAGTCGCGGGCATAGTCGTTGTGTTCCTCGATGCCGGTCGCCACTGCCAGTACGTTGGGGTCGAAGATGATGTCGGCGGGGGAAAAGCCTGCGTCGTGGACGAGCAGACGATAGGCACGTTCGCAGATTTGGATGCGACGTTCGTAGGTGGTGGCTTGCCCTTCTTCGTCGAACGCCATGACAACAACGGCTGCACCGAGTGAACGAATGGTGCGGGCACGTTGCACGAAGAGGGCTTCGCCTTCTTTGAGCGAAATGGAATTGACGACGCATTTGCCCTGCACGCATTTCAGTCCGGCTTCAATCACGTCCCACTTCGAGGAGTCAATCATCACGGGAACGCGGGCAATGTCGGGGTCTGTCATCATGAGATTGAGGAAATTGACCATTTCGGCACGTGCATCGAGCAGCGCGTCGTCCATGTTGATGTCGAGCATGAGTGCGCCGTCCTCCACTTGCCGACGGGCTATGGCGAGGGCTTCGTCGTAGTTCTTCTCGCTGATGAGACGAAGGAACTTGCGCGAACCGGCTACGTTGCAGCGTTCGCCGATGTTGACGAAACGGCCGCCGCCGGCGTTGCCACTGTCGGTGGCGGGCACTTCCAGCAATTCCAAGCCGGAGAGGCACAGCGAGGTGGGGCGTGGGGCAGGGCGGTGGATGTGTTGCGCGGTGGTGTCGCGCAGGATGTTCTGATAACGTGCGATGAAGGCATCGGTCGTGCCGCAACAACCACCGATGATGTTCACGAGGTGCTCGTCGACAAATTCGCGCATCTGCGCCTCCATTTGTTCGGGTGTCTGGTCGTATTCACCGAGTGAATTGGGCAGACCGGCGTTGGGGTGAACGCTGATGTAGTAGGGAGCACGTTGCGCCAACTGACGCAGAAAAGGCTTGAGTTGGGCTGCACCGAAGGAGCAGTTGAGACCAATGGAAAAGATGTCGGCGTGCTGCACCGAAGCAAGAAAGGCATCGAGCGTCTGACCGGAAAGTGTTCGGCCTGCCGTGTCGGACACGGTGAGCGACAGCATGAGAGGGACGCGTCGCGAGGTGGCTGCCATGGCATGTTCGGCAGCATAGATGGCGGCTTTGGCGTTGAGGGTGTCGAAAATGGTTTCGATGAGCAGTGCATCGACGCCGTTGTCGAGCATGACGGTCATTTGCTCCATGTAAGCCGCAGCAAGTTCGTCGAATGTGAGGTTGCGCAGTGCGGGGTTGCTGACGTCGGGGCTCATGCTGCACGTGCGATTGGTAGGGCCTATGCTGCCCGCCACGAAACGCGGTTTCTGCGGATTGCGCCGTGTGTATTCGTCCGCCATTTCTCGGGCAATGCGCACACCTTCGGCATTGATTTCGCGCACGCAGTCGGCAACGTGGTAGTCCTGCATGGATATGCGCTGGGCAGAGAAGGTGTTGGTTTCGATGATGTCGGCACCGGCATCGAGGTATTTGCGGTGGATGTCGCGGATGATGTCGGGGCGCGTGAGATTGAGCAGGTCGTTGTTGCCCTTCATCAGTCCGGGCAGATGGGCAAAACGCGTACCGCGAAAGTCGGCTTCCGTCAGGTGGTAACGCTGAATCATGGTGCCCATCGCTCCGTCGAGGACGAGAATGCGTTGGCGGATGAGGTCGTGCAGAGTTGGCATGGATGTCAGAACTTCATGGCGCGGTCCATTTCGCGGCGGTCTTCTTTCTCTTTCAGTGTTTGCCGTTTGTCGTATTCCTTCTTACCTTTGGCAAGGGCGATGTCGAGTTTTGCCAATCCCTTGTCGTTGATGAAGAGGCGGACGGGTACGATGGTGTAGCCCGGTGTCTTGGCATCGGCTTCGAGCGTGCGCAATTCGCGTCGGTTGAGCAAGAGTTTGCGTTCGCGCCGTTCCGTGTGATTGTTGTAAGAGCCTTGCAGATAGAGAGCAACGTGCATGTTCTTCACCCACAACTCGCCGTTGTTGAAATAGCAATAGGTATCGACGAGCGAGGCCTTGCCTTGGCGAATGGATTTGATTTCGGTGCCGGTGAGGACGATGCCTGCGGTGAAGGTGTCGACGAAGGCATAGTCGAACGATGCCCGCTTGTTCTTGATGTTGATATGTTGCTGCTTGATGTTTTTCTTTGCCATGGTGTGTTGCGTCAGATAAATTCAGTTTCGTGTTCGCGGACGTAGGTGGCGATAGCAGGGGTGGTGTCTTCCTGATAGTCGTCGAGGAAAGCATCGCCCATTTCGTTGAGTGCCTCGTGCTGTTCGTAGAGCGCCATGAATTCCGCTTCGGTGAGGTCGGCTTCGAGTTCGGCTTGGTGGTGGCGGTACTCCCGCTGCACGTTGAAAAGGAATTTGCCGAAATCGGTCAGTCCCCACATTCGCTTCATCATATAAGGAAAGGGACCGCTGAGGACATAGGGACCAAATCCGTTCTGAATGAGTTGGATGAAACCGCCTTCCATTACTTCGTCGAGCAGGTAGCGGTACGCCAACAGGGTGTGCTGATTGGCGGAGAGTGCGTCCATATTGTCGGCAGTGAGGCTGCCGCCGAGACGTTGCAGGTAGGTATCGGTGATGGCGTGGATGTAGGCGGACGGCCCGTCGTGCCACGCCGCATTGAGTTGTTCCTTTGTCATTTATTTGCTGATTTCTTTAATAAATCCGTTGCGGTAGGCGTAGAGGAGTTTCTTCAAGTTGTCAATCTTGGCTTGCAGGATGCGCCCCTTGTCGGTGTCCTTGACATACATGCGCTTGCTGCTCATTTCCACAATCTGTGTGCTGCTCTTGATGTCGTTGCCGCTGACGATGGCTTCCTGTGCAGAACGGAATGGCTGATGCTGCACGAGGTCGAAGCCGCGCGAGTGGAAGGTCAGCGTGTAACCCGCGATGCCCGTCTTCGGATGATAGGCTTTGTTGAATCCGCCGTCGATGACGAGCAGTTTGCCATTTGCCTTGACGGGCGTCTCGCCTTTCAGCGTCCGCACCGGCACGTGGCCGTTGATGATGTGGCGGTGTTCACCTTCTACTTCGAAGTGGTCGAGAATCATGTCGACGACGTTCTCGTCATTATTGTATAGATAATAGTAACCTTTTGTTTCAGAATGCGTTGATTTGTCAGCAACGAAGTATCGCTCGAATGTCGTCATTCTGTCTTTGTCGAAGAGCGGTGAGTCTTTTCCACACCACAAGTACCAGATGTAATCAATGGCAAACAAGCGTTCGTCGTCGGGGGTATCGCCATTGAATGCGGCGCGGACGATGCGCTCGGTTTTCTTCATCAGTTCCATACCTTTATAGCGTTTGCCACGGATTTCCACCTCCTTCAGCGACCCGTCGGCATTGAGCGGAATGCTGGCATGGTACATGAGGTTGGAGTTGGAAACGGCGTACATGCTGCCGTGTGCCAACAGGCAATCAATGTGGCGGCGAAGTTTGTCGCTGGCAAGGAAAGAGTGGGTCAATCGCTGCATGAGCAGTTCCTCTTCGGCTGTCAGGTCGTAGGGGTGGGAGGGATTGACGGTGGGCAGATGGGCATCGAGGAGTGCATAGTCCTTTCCGTCAATGCGTACCGTTCCTGCCTCCTGATTGATGAGGTGCAGCATTTTGCGTGCCTGCATCTGAAATTCAGGACGGCGGTCGATGATGCGGGCTTCCTCCTTGAACTGGATGATGGTGATGGCCTTGTGCATCAGTGCAATGAGCCGTTTGGTCTTATCGTCTATCGCTGAATCTTCTACGTCGATGAGTCCGAACTGCGTGCACGGGTCGTCGGCGTAGGTTTCGAGGGCGAAGGTCGCCAACGGCATGAGGTTGATGCCATAGCCGTCTTCGAGCGTAACCAAATTGCCATAACGGAGCGTGAGTCGGAGC
>JAFLUS010000179.1 GCA_022508685.1 Prevotellaceae bacterium
TCAGAAGCGCACCGTCACATCGATGCCTGCCTGTCGCGGACGAGAGGTTTGCGCAAAACCTTGCGACATACTTTCATAATAGAAGGGGACGTATGCCTTGTCCGTCAGGTTCTTGCCCCACAAGCGGACGGAAACGTGGTCGAAGTGAATACCGGCATGGGCACCAAACAACACATACAATGGTTCACTCACACGATTGTCTTCCGTCCAATACGTGCGTCCCAGTCCTGTGGCGTCGACGCCAATATCCAAACGGGAATGTTTCATATTCACCATATAGCCGACGGCTGCGGAGAAGGTGTGTTGCGGAGCAAAGGGCACGTAGTTGTCGGTATAATCAACATCGCCGAGGTCGTAATCCGTGAACGTGGCATGCGTATATCCATAGGACAGACGGAGCGTGAGTGGATTGCGCCACAAGCTCATCCATGTGCTCAGACTGATTTCACCGCCAAAACTCTGGCTCTTCCCTGCATTGACCATCTGACGTCCCAATCCGCTCGATGCAAAACGGGCGATTTGTTGGTCTTTCGTAAGGATGTAGAAAGCTGATGCCGTCACGGTGGCATGACCATTGAATAGTTGCAGATGCGTACCTACTTCGTAGTTCCAACTGGTTTCGGGTTTGAACACGGTCGTGCTATCTGCCGACGGATTTTCACCTGCAGCCATGCCGTAACGCGACATCGAGGGACCGATGACGGGGTCGGCAGCCAGCGTTGCCATCATTTCATTCTTCAGGCTCGTCGGTATCATGTCGCCAAACTTCTGAATGTTGTAACCGCCCGAGCGGAAGCCCTTGCTGACGGTGGCATAAACCAAATTTTTGTTCGGCAAGTCGTAACTGAGCGTCACACGTGGCAACACCTGCGTATAGTCGTGGCGAATTACGCCGTCGTAACGCGACGTACTGCTGAACGGCGAATTGATCATGGGGATGCCGTTGCGCATCATGGCGAAAGTAAAATTGCTCGTTGCACCCGTGTCGTAAGTGAGTTTCGTGTGTTCGTAGTCCACACGGATGCCTGCCGTGACGTTCAGTTTAGGCAATAGGTTTTTGAGCGTAGCCTGTCCGAATGCTGCAGCATTGAACGTCGGTGTGTCGAACAATCCATCGACCAACATGGATTTGTCGTCAATGTGCATGTCGATGTTCATGCCCATTGCCCCCATGGCGGCGTTAGCGGCATCAAATCCGCGGTCGATGCCATTTTGTATCATCTGCTGAATGCCGTCTGCACCGAAATGGACGGGAGCGTCTGTCTTGAGCCATTGCTGTGCCACATAGACTCCGCCCAACCACTCCAGACGGTCGTTGCCATGGCTTTTCACGACCAGTTCTTCCGACAGGCTATGGCTATGCTGCCGCTGTTCCAGCGTAAAGAGGTCGGCAGGAGAGAAGTCTTGGTCCATGAACATGCGGTCGGTCAGATACTGCCATGCCGAAACGGAAGTCAGCACAAAATGCCGCTGAATGGTTTGCAACTTGAGCGAATTGTTCAGCAACGTGCGCCGATAGTTGCCCAATTTGCCCGAACGGATTTCACCAATTCCACCGGGTGTGTAACTGCTTTCGTCAATGTCTGCCACCTTGTAGTAGTCGTAGGCGTTCTCGTTGCTGTATTCGATGCTGGTTTGAAAATCTGCCGTGAAACCGCGATGACGGAGCGGATTGTACACATAGCGGAATTTTGCGCCGCCTGCCTCGCTGCCGTTGCTGCGACGATTGAGCCATGTGTTGCGGTTGTAGCCATCGTTTCCGTCGTAAAATCCGGAGAAGGAGAATGCCGCATCATCGCCTGCCATGTTTGCCGTGCGGAAATTGACGTAGCGACCGGCATCTTCGGTCGATGCACCGATGCGCAATTGCGTCTGCCGTCCGAAGCGGCGTGTGGTGAGCGGGTCGAACGTATAGACTTTGAGTAAACCGCCCATCGCATTGCGTCCGTAAAGTGTGGACTGCGGTCCGCGCAGCACTTCAATTCGTTCCACATCGCTGAAATCGAGGTCGAATGCCGAACGTTCTTTGTAAGCCACATCGTCTACGTACATGCCGACGGCAGGCGTGTTGATGCGTGAGCCTACGCCACGTATGTAGAGCGAACTGGTCAGTCGCGACCCATAATCGGGCATGTAGAGATTGGGCACAAACTGCGTTGCCGACTTGAGCGAGCGAATGCCCTGCTGCTCCATCTCGGTGGCACCGATGACGCTGTAACTCTGCGGTTGCGATGCAAGGCTGCCCACCATCTTGGGGTCGGCACTGATGCTGACTTCATCGAGCCATGCCTGTTGCTCAGTCGTGGGTTCGGTTGCTGACGATGCCGTCTGCGCCCATGCGGCACCATTGCCCATCAGCGCAAACGCCAACAGCATCCATCGTGTTTCAAATGTCTTTGCTTTCATATATATTATATCGTATAGGATTACACATCATTTTCGGCTGCAAAGGTACGACTTTTCCCTCTGCACGTCAATCCTCATTTATCATGAATTTTGTGGGGTGTATCCTATACGATGTGCACAATCAGCACCTCATCGACGATGATGCCGGGGTCTATGGCACGAATTATCAGCCGATGATTTTTCGTTTTCCGAAGCGGCAGCCGCACACGTCGGACAGCCTGATTGCGCAACACATTCTGCTTCCATTCCTCACTGCGCCCATGAGTGGCAATGTCGCACTCCACGCCGTCGCCGCCGTCCACTGCCACGCGAAAACGCAACCGATTGCCTTGCAGCGGATGCACAGGCAGCAGACGCACTTCAACCTCTACGCTGTCGGCATTTGCCGTCGGAAGCCGGAACGGACAACTGGCGGACGTGGCAACCGGTATCTCCACAGCCTTCCGACTATGCCCCAATCCGTTCCACCGACGCAGGCCGGTTGTCGCACGGCTGCCATCGTCATGCCGCGCAACAGCCTTCTCCAACGTCAGCCGCAACAAGGGTGACGACGGAACGGCTGCCGTATCTTGAGGCGTATCGGGCGTGAGCAGATTGAACACGGGCAGACGTCGCGGCCGACTATCCATCAACCCGCGCCACTTGCCGCCGTTGGCAATACCCTCGTTGTAGATGCGCGTCAGCGAGTCGATGCGGTCGAAAGCCCTTCTGCTTTCTGTCCACAACGCCGCAGCAGATGATGATTGTGCACCGGCATGGCGTGCCAACTGCGCCGACAGAAACTTTCGGTTCATCTCTGCTGCCGCCTGTACGGGATATTTCACCAACTGAAAATAGGCATCGCGACGGGCAAGCGGCACGTCGGTTTCGAGTCGGTCGACCATTGCCGCCAATCGGTCGTAGGTTGCCAACCGACCGCGTATTTCCTCCTGCGTGAACGGAATGTCGTGAATCATGTTCCAATATGTGCGGTCGGCTTCCTCCGTGCGCGTTCCGCCCATAAATTCGGGTTTACGGACGAACGAAAGATGGGCTGCCGACGTCAGCACCGGCAACAGCCGACGAGCCAATGCCGCACCAAATTCGCGCGACAAAAACGCTTCGAGATGCGACTGCCACGATGCACCGCCGTCGCTCCGAACGCCCGTCCACGCCATATCCATAAACAACTCGATGGAATATTCTGCCGGCTTGATGTCGCCCACATTCAGCACCCACATCCGTCGGATGCCCTGCTCGTAAGCCGTCTGCAGTTGCTGCCACTGCAATGCCGGTGCACACGTGCCAATCCACAAATAATCGTGCGGACGTCCCCAGTACGACGTATGGTAGTACAGCCCGTTTCCACCGCTGCGCCGACGTTCGGCGTCCGTAGGCACGTGGGTCAGATACCCATAATTGTCGTCGCACCACATGAGGCACACGTCGTCGGGCACTTGCAATCCCGCGTGGTAAATGTCGAGCACCTCCTTATAAGGAATGAACACCTGTGGCACGCACGTCGTATCGGCATCGACGAAGGTCGCCAACATCGTGCGCTGCGCACGGAACACACGTTGCAACACCTCGCGTTGCTCGGCAATCGTCCGTGCACCCTTCATCGCCCCGTCGTGCACGCCACGCATCCCGAGCGTATAGATAATGGGCTGCCCTGCCACCTCCGCCACGCGCTGTTGCCAGAAGCGGTCGACCGCCGCCGCATTGTTCACATAGTCGTAGTCGCCCTCGCCACGATGCCGCCATTCGCCATTGACATTGCACGCCATCGGTTCGCAATGGCTGCTGCCGATGTAGATGCCGTATCGCTCCGCCACAGCCCGATTGCCTTCCGTCAGGAAAAACGGCAACGTACATTCGTGCATCGGCGGCCAATACGTGTTGGCACGGAGCCGCAGCAGCAGTTCAAAAATGCGTTCGCTCACCTTAGGACCGACAATGCCGGAATGCACTTGCCGGTCGGAACGGAGAATATCGTTCACCGGTACGGACGACACGGAGTCTTGTGCCGTAGCCCACGGCGTGAGCCCCCAATCTTCGTCGTTGATGAAGATGCCGCGAAACTCCACTGCTGGTGCTTGCGTCGTCGTCCATCCCGCTTTTAAGGTAAATCGCTGCAACGGCCGCGGTGTACAATCTGCCCACCATTCCCACGGCGACACTCCCATCAGTCGGCTCACCTCCAGCAATCCGTAGGCAATGCCGTGGCTGTCAGACGCCGTCAGCAACAGCCGTCCGTCGCCACCAACTTCAATCCGGAAAGCCTCCTTGCGGTGCTGCAATGCCGCCGCATCGATGCTGACCACCAGCCGTGCGGCATCCGCAGACGCACGTTCGACCCGACCATCGAGCACGCGCTCCACGTCGGCAGCAAACATCTCCAACGCCGTCGTCGCCACCGGTTCGACGGCAGCAGGCATCGCCACCCCCACGCGTTCGCCACGTTCAATGCAAAATCGTCGTGCAGCAACCGCCACGCTACATCCCATCCACAGGACAACTATATATAATGCTAATCTTTTCATTTGCACACAAAGGTACG
>JAFLUS010000018.1 GCA_022508685.1 Prevotellaceae bacterium
CAATTTTAACACTCAAATGTTAAATTTAACACTAATTGTTAAAGGATTTTAACAAAATTTGTTCCTTGGTTGAGGTTTGCTGAATGTCCGTTTTGTCACTCTCTTTGGGCGGAATGGGTTGCACTGGTCGGTTCTGTTCCTTTTTTTTGCGTTTTGCGTTTTCGGAGGTGTTGTGTTTTCGGTAAATTGACTGAATGCGCTTGCGCATGGATGAAAAGTGTGGCTTTTTATTGTTGGTTTTACAGGAAAAGTGTATTTTTGCACCTGTGAAATGAAAGGAAAAACGTAATGTGCCTTTGGTTTCCGTGATGATGACAACAAGAAGTCTTGCCCCATGAACCGACAACTTTCTCCCACGACCGACCGACAGCGATATGTAGTGCTCGACGCGCTGCGCGGACTGGCGCTGCTGGGCATCTGTCTTGCCAATTTCCCCGAGTTCGGGCTGTGGACGTTCCTCGACGCCGACAGCCAGGCCGCCATGCCGACGGCTGCTGCTGACGGAGTGGTGCGTTTTCTGCAATATGTGGTGGTGGATGCCAAGTTCTACGGCATATTCAGCATGCTGTTCGGCATCGGTTTCTCCATCATTTTGAGCCACGCGCAGGAACGGGGAAGCAGCGGCATTGCGCTGTTCTACCGACGGATGGGGGTGCTGTTGCTGATTGCGGTAGCCCACTTGCTGTTGCTGTGGAGCGGCGACATTCTGGTGCTGTATGCGCTGACGGGTATGCTGCTGCCGTTGCTATGCCGCTTGTCCGACCGCATGTTGGTGGGCATTGCGGTGGGTTGTATTGCGTTGCCTGTGGGGTTGGATTGTTGGCAGGAGATGGGTGGCTTTCGCCTGTCGGCTGCCGTGGAAGCGGCATGGTGGCGGTGTGCGGGAACGTATGGCATTGACGAAGGGAATTTTGCCACGTGGTTGCGCGATTGCCATAGTTACGTCGGAGTGCATCAGTTCTTGATGCAGGGTGCGGTCGAACGGCTGTATGAGTTTGTCGACGGACATCGTCTGCTCAAGGTGCTGGGGCTGTTCCTCATGGGGTACGTCATGGGGCGTAACCGCCTGTATGCCCGTCTGCCGGACAGGCGTCGGCAGTTGTGTCGCGTGTGTGGATGGGGACTGGCGGTCGGTCTGCCGACGTCGGTGCTCTATGCCGTGAGTGCCACGCAGTCGCACCGATGGGGACTGACGGTGCATTCGCTGCTGTACACGGTGAGTGCCTTGCCCATGTCGCTGGCATACATGGCGGGGTTTGCCTTGCTGTGGTTGCGGTGGCAGCGCGGTGTCGTGTTCCGTGCCTTGGCGCAGCCGGGACGCATGGCGCTGAGCAACTACATCGGGCAGTCGTGCATGGGCATTCTGATTTATTATGGAATAGGGATGGGCATGGGACTCACGCAGGGGCTGTGGCAGATTGAATGCACAGCCGTCGGGGTGTTCCTGTTGCAAGTAGCGGTGTCGGCATTGTGGATGCGCCGCTTCCGCTATGGGCCGTTGGAGTGGGTATGGCGAATGCTGACCTATGGCCGTCGGTTGCCGCTGACGAAGCGGGCTGCTACTTGAACACGAAGTAGACGGCGAGGATAAGGCACACGAAGGCTGCGAGGTGGTTCCATTGCAACTGCTGTCCTTGGAACATGAGGTTGGCCATGACGCAGAAGACAACCAACGAGATGACTTCTTGCATGACTTTCAACTGCATCAGCGAGAAGGGGCCGCCGTTGCCTTCAAATCCGATGCGGTTGGCAGGAACTTGCAGGCTGTACTCGACGAAGGCGATGGCCCACGAGAAGGCGATGATGCCGATGAGCGGCCACGAAGTGGAGATGTGCATCTGGTGCAACTTGAGGTGGCCATACCATGCGAGGGTCATGAAAATGTTGGAACCGATGAGCAGGAGAATCGTGTAAAGGGCATTCATTTGGAATAGGGATATAACGTTGAGTTGAGAATACGGCGGATGTGCCGTGCAGGCTATTCAGCGAGCACGGGCCATCCGTCTTTCCATTGCAATTTTTTCAGTACCAGTTTGCTGGCGCCGTTGAGCGACTTGTCGTAGCCGTGCGCCACGAAATACCATTCGTCGTCGAAATGGTAGACAGCACAGTGACCGATGCCGGCATATTGCTCGTTGCCGCCTGCAACCAGCGTGCCTCCGCCTTTCAGCATCTGTTTGCCGTCGCGTGCCTTGTAGGGGCCTTCGATGTGGCGCGAACGTCCTACGACGGTGCGGTAGGTGCTGCGCAGCCCACGGCAGCATAGTCCGGTGGAGGCGAAGAGGTAGTAGTACTTGCCGTGGCGAACGATGAAGGGGGCTTCGATTTCGTTGTTGTTGGCTTCCACGCCTTCTTCCTTCATGGCTTCGGGGTTCCACTTGCGGGCTATGGTGCGGACGTCGCCGACGGGGGTCTTGAAGTCGTCCTTGCTCAGCGGTACCAACTGGATGCCGTCCCAGAACGAACCGAAAGTGAGCCATGGTTGCCCTTTCTCGTCGATGATGAGGTTGGGGTCAATAGCGTTCCATGGGTCGATGTTGCGGCGGGAGCGGATGACGACGCCTTGGTCGTCCCAATGGTAATCGGGCGACTTGGGGTCGAGCGTCTTGTTGGTTGCCAACCCGATGGCAGATTGGTTTTTGCCAAACGTGGAGCAGGAATAGTAGAGCAACCAGCGGTCGCCAACGCGCTGGATGTCGGGAGCCCACGTGTGTCCGCGATAACCGGGCACAGAGTCCGTCGCCCATTGTGGTGCTTGCTGCCATGCGGGTCGCTCCATTTGCCATGTCTGCAAATCGGTGCTCGAAAGGACGTTGATGCCCATGCCGGTGGCGAAGATGTAGTAGGTGTTGCCTTCGCGTGCCATGACGGGGTCGTGCATGTCGGGATTGTGGGCGTCGAAACGGAAGGTGGGACGACGTCGCTTGGCTTGCGTCGTGTCGTTGGGAACTTGTGCAAACGCGTGCATCGCGATGAAAGCGAAGATGCAAGTGAGGATTGTTTGTCGTTTCATATTCAATGATTTATGTTTGTGTAAAAATCTTGCGTGAGTTGGCGGTAGTCGTCGGTGGGTTGGTTGTCGGAAGTAAACATGGTCAGCACTGCCGTGGTGGCGGGTTGCATGTGCCGTCCGAATGTCAGCAATGTCCGTTTAGGCGGTTTCGACGATGTGGTCTGCACGTCGCAGCGACGTTGCAGGTAGAGGCCGTGCATGGCTGCCGTGAGGATGAACTGGCTCGCTGTCGCATGGGGCAGGACGACCGACAAGCGTCCTTGCTCCGTCAGCAGTCGGGCTGCACCTGCAGCAAGGGCGTCGAATGGTAGCGACGAGGCATGGCGTGCCATGGCACGTTGGGCATCGCCTGCCGTCGTGTCCTCGGTGAAGAACGGCGGATTGCTCACGATGCAGTCGAACGATGCCGGACTGCCGTCGGCGCTGTAGGCGATGAAGTCGGCTGTCGTGCCATGCAGGCGTTGGGCAAAGGGAGAACGGAGGAAGTTGTCCTGTGCCTGTGCCACAGCCTCGCCGTCGATGTCGATGCCCAAAATGTCGAGGTCGGGATGCCGTTGTGCCAGCATCAGCGCAATCACGCCGCAGCCACAACCGACGTCGAGTGCGTTGCGGGCATCGTGGCAGTCAGCCCATGCACCCAACAGCACGGCGTCGGTGCCTACCTTCATGGCACAGCGGTCGTGCCACACGGTAAATTGTCGAAATTGGAAGTACGGATTGCGCATTTTTGTGGCGTTGAGTGGGCAAAGATACAAAAAATCCGATGAAGTGAGCGAGAAGTACAAATAATTTTCTTTATCTTTGCTCGCATATTCAACGAACAGATTGCCACATACAAATGGAGAACTACAACGTATATTCCTTTCAAGTGTCGCCCATGAGCGATTGTGCTTCCGACATTCTTTGTGCCCTGTTGGCAGAAGTCGGTTTCGATAGTTTTCAGCAGACGGACGAGGGTGTCGAAGCCTATGTGTTGCAAAGTGCCGAAGTGGACAACGATGCTGTCGATGCCCTGTTGGGTGCGTTCCCGATGGACGATGTGCACATCGGCTACACCGTCCATGTGCTCGAAAATCGTGATTGGAATGAGGAATGGGAACGCACGTTCCAACCGATTGTCATTCCCGGCCTGTGCTGCATCCACAAGGCGGAACAGGTAGTGGAACGCACCCCTTACGACATTCTCATTCATCCGCGCATGGCGTTCGGCAGCGGTACGCACGAAACGACGTCGCAATTGGTGGAATTGCTGCTGAATGACGATTTTACAGGTCTACATTGCCTTGACATGGGTTGCGGAACGGGCATTCTCGCTATTTGCATGGCGCTGCGTGGTGCAACCAGTGTGCAAGCCGTCGACATTGATGAGTTCAGTGTGGAGAACACGAAGGAGAATTGTGCACTCAACGGAATTGAACACGTGGACGTCGTGCATGGCGGTGCGGAAGTGTTGCCGACGCAGACGTTTGATGTCATCGTTGCCAACATCCACCGCAACATCATCATCAACGACATGCCGACGTATGTACGTGCCCTCCGTGCAGGTGGACGGCTGGTGGTAAGCGGCTTCTTCACGGAAGATGTTCTGGCGGTTCAGCAGGCTGCAGCCGAGTTGAACCTGACGCTCGTGCATCAGCAAAACCGCAATGACTGGGCTGTGTTGATATTCCAATAATAGAGTGATAACCAAATGTGTAGATAAATTATAGAAAAGTAAAGCATGAAGAGAATATTGTCCTTGTTGCTGACCAATTTTGTCGTTGCTGCAATGCTGGCGCAACCTCTGCCGTCCCAAGACCTGCAAGGCGATTGGAACGGAAAACTCAGTCTGCCCAATGGTGCTTCACTCACGTTGGTGCTCCATATCGCAACGGATGAAGCGGGACAACCAGTGTGCACACTCGACAGCCCCGACCAAGGTGCCAAGGGGATGCCCATGACGGTGGGACATCTCTCTGCTGATTCTGTCAGCGTGAACCTTCCGATGCTCGGTGCTACCTATCAAGCCCGATTGACTGACGATGTGCTGCGTGGCACGTTCATGCAAATGGGGCAGCGGTTCCCGCTCGATTTGAAACGAGGTGCAGACAACGTGCGTCGTCCGCAGCATCCGCAACCTCCCTATGCCTATCGCACGGAGGAGGTGACGTTCACCAATGTGGCAGACGGAGCGCAGTTGGCAGGTACGCTGACTTATCCTGTGAAATCGGCGAAGCGCACTCGCCATACACCTGTCGTGCTGATGGTGTCGGGCAGTGGTTTGCAAAATCGCGATGAAGAATTGTTCGACCACAAGCCGTTCCTCGTCATTGCCGATGCCTTGGCAAAAGCCGGCATTGCTTCACTGCGTTACGACGACCGCACATTCGGACAATCAGTAGGCGGAGATGCCCTTCATGCCACTACGCAGGACTTTGCCCGCGATGCTGCTG
This sequence comes from Prevotellaceae bacterium, assembly GCA_022508685.1. GTDB lineage: Bacteria > Bacteroidota > Bacteroidia > Bacteroidales > Bacteroidaceae > UBA3839. The sequence continues at coordinate 5,446 of JAFLUS010000018.1, forward strand.
CCGGAGTGGAATTTCTGCGTCAGCATGGCGATTTCGACCGCGTCGGCGTGTTGGGACATAGCGAAGGTGCATCCATCGCTTTCATGTTGGGTGCAAGCAAGTCCGTCGATTTCGTCGTCAGCATGGCAGGAATTGGTGCAAAAGGCGACGAGGTGTTGGCTGCGCAGATGAATCGTGCGATAGAATTGCAAGGCGGACAACCCACAGCCACCGTGGAGACCATCCGTTCGTCGGTGGCAAAAATGGCAACCCCATGGATGCAGTGGTTCATCGACTACGACCCCGTCCGCGACATCGCCGCCACCCGTTGCCCCGTCATGGCGCTGAACGGCGACAAAGACAGCCAAGTGATAGCGTCGCAGAATCTGCCGCTCATCAAAGCGAACTTATCCCGAAATAAGAAAAACGTTGTCCGCGAATATGCTGACCTCAACCACCTCTTCCAACATTGCACAACCGGCAGTGCAACCGAATATCGCGCTATCGAAGAAACCATCTCTCCCGAAGTGCTGCACGACATCTGCGAATGGATATTGTCGCTATGATGAATGCCTATGGAACAACAGTCTGATACTACAACATCCATATTTATAGACATCAGTACGAACGATACGGCGATAGAGTCTACGTATGCTACCGATGAGATTGTTGCATCATCTGGGCACAACTTGGTGGTGCGTTCTCTACGTTATGGTCGGTGGTGGGTGTTGAAAGGGTTGAAACCGGAATTTCGTCATCAACGGCTTTATATAGCAGCATTGCACAAGGAATTTGATATTCTCGTTCATTTGCAACACCCCAACGTCGTCAGTGCTTTTTCGTGGGAAGAAGTCAAAGGTTTTGGCCCCTGTATAGTAATGGAGTGGGTGGATGGAGTAACGCTTAAAGAATGGTTGTCGGAACATCACACCTACCATGAAAAAGTGCAGATATTTCATCAATTACTCTCTGCGCTTGAGTATATTCATGGGCAGCAAGTGGCGCATCGTGATTTGAAACCATCGAACGTGATGGTAACGCGCAATGGTAGCCGCGTAAAATTGATAGATTTCGGAGTGAGCGACACGGATAGCCATACGTTTCTGAAACAACCTTCAGGAACTGCTGACTATATGTCACCGCAACAATGTACAGAAGCAATTACGGACCAGCGCAACGACCTTTATAGTTTAGGTTGCGTGGTCGAAAAAATGAAAATGGGTTGGGTTGGGCGGCACATTGCCCGACGTTGTAAGGCATCGTTGGAACAGAGATACGGCAGTGTTGGTGAAATCATGACGGATTGGCAGCAACAACGTCGTTTGATGCGCATTGTTCGGTGGCTGCCTTTGCTCATCATTGTGCTAGTCACGTTATGGATGATGATTGGGAAAAGCAATGAGAATAAGCGCAATTTGCCAGAGCCTCAGGTGCAGTATCCACAGAAAGAAGAGATAAGACCTGCAGTTGTGAACGTGGATACGTCATCTGTGAATTTGAAACTATCTGCTGTCACCCGACGCAAAAATGCTGAATCGTCTGTCCGCATCACTTACGAGCAGGTCTTGGAACAAAGTAAAAAGGATGTCGACGAAGGAATTCGGGAAAGTGGTATTGTGCAACGCTTCGACACACTTACAGCCCGTCGGTGGATAGAGCAAGATTTCGCAGATTGGATTGATGCTACCAATTTGTTAGTAAACAATGTAGAAAAGACCTATTCAGAACAGTTGTCAGCAGGCGAAATCAATGCTCTCCATGCTCACCTGCTTCGTTATACGAATGAAACCTATTACGTTCCGTTGTCTGAAAAACTGATGCGGCTGCCGTGAACTACCGAAAAGCACGCTTGTCATTATTTCACCGAGCAGATCTGTATTGTTTTTTTTACAAGGCATTAAAGAAGTGTGAAATGGATACCATCCTGTCGTCCGGCAATAAAAGCTGTAGGTTTTCTTCCATCGTGTACGACGGTGTCAAGAAACAATGGTTCTCCTTCAATTAAAGTATGGCAGGTAACAATATCACCGACCGACAATTTTGTGTTTTCACATTCCACGATAATGAATTGTCCGTCACCGCAATGTTCCATGATGCAACCGCGTGAAGATTGCCATGTAATGCGAATGCGTTGTCCTTTACACAAGTCCTTAGTCGATAGGCAATGGGAAAGTGTAAAGTAACTTTGTGCTTCTTCCGATGCTAAATTATGGCAAAAAGCATCATAACTGCGCATGCCGACGAAATGAGCCAAAATGTCGAGCGTGATGCGACGTGGCTGCACATGGTCTTCGATATATCCCCATAAGCGTTGCAGTGTTGTTGCGCTCAACATTTCGTGGGTCTGCTTGAAAATTTGTTCACTCAACCATTCGAAATCACGAGGTGTATACATGGTTTTACCAACCATTTTCTCTACTGCTTGACACAAGTCTTTTGCTTTCATACTGCAAAATTATGAATTTTAGTTTGTTTGTGCAAGAATATGTAGATTGTCCCCCCCCCATAAAGGAGTAAAATGGAGTAAAATGCCTCAAACCGATACACCCACATTTGATTATATCGTCTGCAACGTGCTTCCATTCCGATGGTTTGCAACTTGATGATGCCCGATTACAAAAGAGTAGGGATGCAGAAATCCTAATCATTCAGAATAGAATAGCGGTTCTGATGCAAATTCATAAATTTTCTCCAAAGACAAATGAAAATTTGTCAGCAAAGCACGAAATATTCCTTTGCAGAGAACAAAGTGTCAGTCTGCGGAGGAATTTTCCGTATTTCGCAGAGAAAGATTTCGTGCTCTGTAGAGGATGAAAAACAGCATTTCGACAAAATTTGCAACTTGTCAGATCATGCAAGATCGAACTGTTCGTGTGTCAAAAAGACCATCCAAACATAATGGCATTTGATCAAAAGCAGGATGTATGACGATATGATGGACTACGATTCAGAGGTAGGATGCATCTGTTGACGTTTCTTTTCTTCTCTTTCTTCTAACGCCAATTGATAGTTGTTGAGTACGGCACCGGTGACCATATTCAGCAACAGGAAGGCTGCCAGACAGAACCAACTGACATGATAAATCGTAATGGCAGAACTGCTCACATGGATGACATTGTGCTTTGCTGCCGTGAGGTGATTGTATCGCAAGTCTGTCCAGTCTTCACCTGTCAGTTCTCGGAAAAGCGTAAACACGGCTTCTCCCAAATCACCAAATGGGTCGGGCGAATTTCCGGGTGCATGGGGTGCTTCTGCCAGATAGGCTTCATAATTTGTTTTCGCCTCTTCGGTCAGTTGCTGTGGGTTGGGCAGACGAAAGAGCGATACGCCGACGATAGCGTACAGATAGACGAAAATCAAGAACAGAATCAGATTATAGAACATGGCACTCATGGACTTCACAAGCACCGTCACTATCAACTTCAGTTCTTTCGCGGACCGCAACAGACGTAGCACCCTAAACACACGCAGCACTCGCAAAGCCATGATAGTAGAGCCGTTGGCGACAAGTGTTTCGGGGATATAGCCAATCAATACTAAAGTGAGATCGAATATATTCCATCCATCGCAAAAGAAACTGCGAATGTTTTTAGCCGCAATGAAGCGAATGATGATTTCAAAAGTGAAAATATACAGAATAATCTGCTGAATCAACTGTATCGTTGCATTACCGGTATAGGTCTCGACGCCAATCAGTACGGAATTCAATAAGATGATTCCTGTAATGGCAAATTCAAATATTCTGTTGTGTGCCAGTCGTCTACAGGAATTTCTGATACTATCCATGAGTTATTTACGCTTTTTAATACGATGTCTTTTAATCATGTGGGGTTAAAAATATGCCTTAATATTTTCCGTAAGGCTTTGGATTTTGGATTGCAAAATTATGAATTTTCGTTTGTCGGTGCAAGGATCTAGAGTCCCCTTTGAATTAAAAGGAGTAAAAAGGATTATGATTTCTGCATGCTGCAGAGTTTGAAGATTCTGGTGACTATCTCAAGGTAATATGAGTCGCAGGTAGCAAATGCCAAAAAAGGAGTAGAATGGAGTAATGCGGTGTGAAAAATAACGTGTATTTTTGCACATCCTTTCAAATGAACTGCATGTGAAGGCATACGTGTTTGTCCATGAAAATAGCAAAATGTGAATTAATACTATTTTATATTGTTTAACTATTAACACAACAAAACATTATGAGTGACACAGAAGTGAAAAAGGAAAATGGATTAGTGAGATTTATCGTCTCGTTCCTGTGGCTTGCCTTGGCAATAGGTACAGACATTGTCTTTTTTATGACAAATGGCTTTTTGTATGGTGGCGTTGCCTCATTCGTACTCTTTCTTATCACCTTCCTTGTACCTTATTTGCGTAAAAAAGGTACACTGACACGTTGGATAGGCATCCTCGCATTGTTGGATGCCGGATGGTTACTCTACCTGCATTTTGGTGCACAAGGGTGACAAGCTGAATGTAGTTCATAAATCATATCATATATTATGACAAGAGAAGATTTTGAAAGATTGCTCGACATGACTCTCCTTGATGGTGTATTGACGCAGCAAGAGCAGAGCGTGTTGATACAGCGTGCGAGTGAACTTGGCATCACGCCTGATGAACTTCAGATTATGATTGATGCCAAAATGCAAGAAAAGCAAATCAATGCACAGAAAGAGCAAAATGCGGCAGCGCAGAACCAAATGCTCGTCTCTACATTGGCAGCAGTAGCGAAAAACTCATCTAAAGGTACGGCACGTCCTACAAAATGTCCCCATTGCGGTGCTCCCATAGAGTCGTATTCCAGTACATGCACACAGTGTGGCAATGAGATACCTACGGGTGAAGATGAACCGTCGGGCGTAAATATTGCCAAATTCTCAGAAATGATGACGACGGCAAAGACAGTTGACGAACGTGTTAACCTCATTGCATATACGGCAGTCCCTGCGACGAAAAAAGGATTGTTGGATTTTGCAACATTTGCAATCGGACAACTTCGCAGTCTCAATACTAATGCCATGTATACGGTAAATGAGCGTCCAAAAGTGCGCAGTGCATGGATGGCGAAATTAATGGAAATTGGCTCAAAAGCAGAAATAGTGCTTAAAGGCGATAACAAAGCGAAAGGCACCATTGATAGTATCATAGCAGAGGCAAAATCCATCACGAATGGGGCTAAGCGTAATGGTATGATTTATATAGTTGTCAAGGCTGTATTGCTGCTCGTTGGTATATTCTGTTTATACGGCTTCTTCTTTACGTATGGTAATATTGAAGGTAAACTCTTAGGAGCGATTGTCTTCTTTATATTGGCAAAAGCTGTATGGAAAAGGAAGTTGGTTACTAAATTCTTACCATTGTAGATATATGATTTGAAAACCGTACGGATTGAATTAAATATTGTTGAACTTAAAAAACTGAAACAATGAAAAAAGTATTTCTTACTATTGCAGCAATGACGCTGATGATGTCTGCTGCATCAGCAACAACAAGCAACACTTCATCGGCTACTCCGATTGTAGAGAACGTAATGGCTACAATGGATGAATGGGACGACATTCTCAACGAATACGAGAAGTTTGTTAACCAGTATGTGGAGTACACAAAGAAGGCTAAAAATGGTGATGTAACGGCTCTTGCCAAGTTGCCAGGCTTATTGAAAAAAGCCCAAAGTCTTTCTGCAAAATTGGAGAAAGCATCATCAGAAATGACTCCGGCTCAAATGGCTCGTTACACTAAGTTGGTGAAGAAACTGGCTGATGCAGCACAATAAGGATCTTCATTGCACATGAACAAGAGACTGTCTGACAAGTTCAGGCAGTCTCTTCTCTTTTTAACTTGCTTGATATTGAATCCCGACAATATTGTGGTTAGGAATGAAAAAGAGCGTAATCAACGAATGATACGCTCTTTTAATTGAAAGTATGTCATGCCGAATATATACGTATGACAGTTTGCGGTTTCGGATTACATATTTGCTGCGGCTTCTGCCATTTTCTGTGTAATCTTCAGATAACGCGACATTTGTGATGCAGACATTTCGTTTTTCGCTTGTTCCAATTGCTCACTCAATTCTTGTGCTTGTTGCATCAATTCAGTATATTCAGCCAGTGCGCTTAAATCGCCATCAGCCGCTTTTTTTATGTATTTAATATATTGATTCACATATTGTTCATAAGAATTGAGCATTGCGTCCCAGTCGCCTGTATCAACAGGCGCACTGCTGTCATTATCAATATCGTCATCGAAATCATCATCATCGTCAAAATCAGAAAAGTCAGATTCGTCATCATCAATGTCAATAGAGGTATTGTCGAGGGGATATGCTTCTGCGTTCGTGACAATGTCAGTAATCATGCAGGTTGTGGTATTTTCCATGATATTGCGTACCAATTCTTCATCTGTCGTTACGAAATAGAAGCAGAATACGCGTTGTTCACCATTGTCATGTTTCTCGCTTACAAATGCACGGAAATCTTCAGCCGTTTTAGTATCAAGACCATTTTCACCTAATTGCAATGATGCGAGTTCATCGCCTTCTTCATTTAATAATTGCAAGACAGCGTTGTTCGGTTCTTCTATAGATTCGTTGGCAAGAAATTTTATGCGTAATGTCAGATACCACAGATTGGAGTCTGAACTTTTTTTCCCTGCATTCAGCGTATAGATTTCTTCTACTACAGATAGTTGGTTGGGTAACACATGTGCAATCTCAATGTCATGACCTTCAATGTTTATACTTGAAGGAATTTCCTTGGAGCATGATGCCATGAAAATACATAGAATGGCGAGATTAACCCATGTTTTCCATGTCGCAATATATGGAATATTGCTAGTAGCAGTTCTTTTCATAGAATATATTGATATGATTTATTTAATCTTTTATGCGGATAGCTGTAATATATTCAGCTTTGATTCCGTGTACTTTAGCTTGAAATCTTTCGAGAGTCGCTTTGGTCGTCGAACCATGGAAGGGTAATTCGATGGTGCTGCCAATCTCACTATTCATCCATTTGTTGACCATCGCTTCAGCCTCTTTGGAGTCTGCCGTGCTTGCTCCTTGCATAAGACCGCCAACTTCTATACCATCTATTTTGTACCCATTTTCGTCCAAATAGGATATATGAAACGATATATTATTATCTTGAAATTCATTGGTATTCAATGTGGCTTCATGTTTCAACTGGAGTGTCAAGTGAACATCAAAGATGTCATCATTAGCATATTCCTTGCTTTTATTCCATGTAATTTCGTAATTACCTGGAACAACGGAAATCATTCGTTGCATCTCTTCTTGTACCAGTAGTTCTCTTTCATTAGGTTCATCAGCAGTGCAATAAATCTTTGTGTCTGTTACTGAAATGGTTTTTGAACCTTCAGTAGAGCATGCGGACAGCACCATTGTTGCAATGCCCAGCAGTGTCAACATTGTTTTTTTCATTGTAGTAATGTTTTAGTGTAAAAAATGAGTTTGAGCCTACTCTGTTGAAAAGGATTTTCGGCATCCTCCTTTTGATTGTTGCTATTGCTTTGCTCTTGCTATAGCATACGCCAATGCGATGTAAATGAGGACTAGCAATGCGCTGACGATTGGGTAGGCGGGCAAAGCAATATGGGTAAATGCAAAGATGAGTTGAGCGATGAGTATAGCAAAGAATGCTCCGAAGGATAGGACGCGCAGATTGACGGCTGTGCCGCATGTTTCATACGTCATTCCAATGGCAGGAATGAGAGTGACGGCAAAACTGATGCCGCTACCGAAGGCTGCGATGGCTGCATGGTCGTCGGGTGTGCTGATGGCGTAAACCATCCAACCGAGCAGGGCTGCTACTGCTACGGCAATGAGAGTGAAGGGAATGTTTAGTTTCATGAGTTCAGTGGTGGAGGTGTTAAAGCAATGATTTTGAGAATGGCTGGCACTTCTTGTATGGATTTCCATGTGGGCATCCCGGGTACCCATGCTTGCGTATCCTTATGAATACGTTTCTGCTGGGCAAGTTGGGCGATTTCGCTGTCGTTTAGCGGACCTACTTGCTGCCCGTCAATAACTACATAGTAAGTCTGTGGCTGTTGGATGGGGTGCGGCATGGAGTGGATGGAACCGGGGACATGCATTTGCTGCATCGTGCGGTTCATCATGTCTACCATTTGCTGTGCCATCGCCATTCCCATACCGAATTCAATCAATCGGTCGGCTGAAAAGAAACTTTGGTCATTCATAAATAAAGTTCATTAGATGGTCTGTGAAAAAATTACATCTGAGGCGGCATTTGTGGAGGTGGCATCGTACCGGGTGCCGGAGGTGCGAAGAGCGAAGCCATTTCTGTTACATTCCCGGCTAAATCCCAATTTGCCATACCAGCTTTCCATACGTAAGTTTGTGGTGTGAGTTGTCCGTTTTGTACCATTTGTTGCATTTGTTGCATGTTAAATGGTCCGCTTTGCTGTCCGTTGATGGATACATGGTACTGCACGTTGGGCATGGCTGGTGGGGACTGCATGCCTGTCTGCATTTGTTGCCCCATGTTCTGCATCATGCTTGCCATTTGCTGTCCCATGGCACCTCCCATCATCATACCTGTCATCATGCCGGCAGGA
>JAFLUS010000180.1 GCA_022508685.1 Prevotellaceae bacterium
TCCCGGCGTCGGAACACGGATTTTCCTGCATAACAATTATCGTGAATGGCTTGTTCAGAACTGGCCTTGGCTGACGAGATATTCGGCAATCTGAACGGCGTTCAGAGCAGCCCCCTTCTTGATTTGGTCGCTCGACAGCCACAGCGTGATGCCGTTTTCGTTGGCAAGGTCGCGACGGATGCGTCCGACGTAGACGTCGTCGCAACCGGCGGTGAAGAGCGGCATGGGATATTGTCGGTTGGCAGGGTCGTCGCACACCGTCACGCCCGGTGCTGCCTCGAGTGCTGCACGCACCTGCTCGGGAGTGAGCGGTTCGGCAGTCTCAATCCATACGGCTTCGCTGTGGGAACGGAGCGAGGAAATGCGCACGCACATGGCTGAGCAACGTGCGTCGGTGTGCATGATTTTGCGTGTTTCGTTGAACATCTTCATCTCCTCCTTCGTGTAGCCATTGTCTTGGAACACATCGACTTGCGGGATGACGTTGTATGCCAACTGGTAGGGGAATTTCTCGATGGTGGGCGCCTTGCCTTCTGCCAGTTCGCGATACTGCTGCTGCAGTTCCGCCATGGCTGCCGCACCTGCGCCCGACGCGCTCTGGTAACTGGCAACGTGGATGCTGCGGATGTGGCTCAGGCGTTCGATGGGTTGCAGCACGACGACCATCATGATGGTCGTGCAGTTGGGGTTGGCAATGATGTTGCGCGGACGGACGAGGGCGTCGGCTGCATTGCACTCGGGAACGACGAGAGGCACGTCGTCGTCCATGCGGAAGGCGCTCGAATTGTCAATCATGACGGCGCCGAAGCGGGTGATGTCGTCGGCAAACTCGCGCGACGTGCCGGCTCCGGCAGAGGTGAAGGCGATGTCTACGCCTTGGAAGTCGTCGCCATGGCGCAGGAGTTGCACGGTGTGTTCCTTACCTCGAAAGGTGTATGTGCGTCCGGCACTGCGGTGCGAACCGAAGAGCAGGAGTTCGTCGATGGGAAAGTTGCGCTGCTCGAGCACGCGCAGAAATTCCTGACCCACGGCGCCGCTTGCGCCAACGATGGCTACTTTCATGTCTTGTCGATTTTGATGAGTATTGAGTTGAAAATCACTGCAAAGGTAGCGTTTTTTTACGAGATTTCGGTATGGTGCTTTCTTGTTTCGGCAAAAAAACGTATCTTTGTGGCGCATTCGAAGTTGTAATGCCACGATTGTGATGACTTTGCACCATGGACTCAATGACCGCTTTTCCCGTTTTGCCGTTGCTGTCGCTCCCCTCGTTGGGGGACGTGATAGGGCGTTTGCCGATTGAAAATCCCACGTGGGTGTTCTTCATTGTGCTTGCCATTATCCTGCTGGCTCCGATGGTGCTGACGCGGTTGCACATTCCCCATGTGGTGGGAATGATTCTGGCGGGTGTGGCAGTGGGTCCTCATGGTCTGAACTTGCTCGACCGCGACGAGAGTTTCCGGCTGTTCGGGCAGGTGGGCATCTATTACATCATGTTTCTGGCGGGGCTTGAAATGGACCTTGCCGGACTGAAGCAGAACCGGCGGCAAGGACTGGTGTTCGGTGCCTTCACTGCGCTCATCCCCTTTCTGATGGGGTTTGTGGCGGCAGTGTGGCTGCTCGACTACAGCCTTCCGGCGTCGTTGCTGCTGGCGTGCATCTTTGCTTCCCACACGTTGGTGGCTTACCCCATCGTGACGCGCTACGGCCTGTCGCGCGACAGGAGCGTCGTCGTCAGCGTGGCTGCCACGATGGTGGCATTGCTGCTGTCGCTGCTCATTCTTGCCGCTTTGTCGGGAACGGTGCGTGGAGAGGCGGGATGGATGTTCTGGCTGCTGTTCGTGGTCAAGTTCGGCATCTTCCTCGTGGTGCTGTTCATGGTCTTTCCGCGTGTGATACGTTGGTTCTTCCGCAAGTACAGCGAGCCGGTCATGCAGTTCATTTTCGTGCTCGGCATGGTGTTCTTGGCTGCGGCAACGGCAGAGGCTTGCGGGCTCGAAGGTATTCTCGGTGCCTTCCTCGCCGGACTGGTGTTTACGCGCTTCGTGCCACGCAGCACACCGCTGATGAATCGTCTGGAATTCGTGGGCAACGCGCTCTTCATTCCCTATTTCCTCATTGGCGTCGGAATGCTGGTCAATCTGGAACCGCTGTTCACCGACCCCGCCGCGCTGGTGGTGGTTGCCGTGATGGTGGTGGTGGGCACGTTGTCGAAATACATTGCCGCCGTCGTCAGCCGACACATCTTCGGCATGACGCGGGCTGACGGCTTGATGATGTTCGGACTGAGCGAAGCCCATGCCGCCGGTGCACTCGCCATGGTGATGGTGGGCACGGCGCTGACGGTGGAGCCGGGCGTGCCGCTGATGGACAATGCCGTGCTCGACGGCGTGGTCGTCATGATTCTCATCTCGTGCATCATCAGTTCGGTCGCCACCGACCAATCGGCACGGATGCTGAAGTTGCAAGGCGAGCAGCAAGTGTCGGTCGGTAAGCAGCGGCAGGCGAACGACGACGAAAAAATCCTCGTACCCATCAACGAACCCGACAAGATAGAGATGCTCGTGCAGACGGCCATCCTCATGCGCAATGCGGAACTCAATCGCGGACTGATTTGCCTCAACATCGTGAACGACGACGATTCCACGGGCGTGCTGCGCCGACACAGCAAGGACTGTCTGCTGAAAGCCGAACGCATCTGTGCCTCTGCCGACGTGAAGGTGCAGACACAGAGCCGTCTGGCAGTGAACTTCATCAACGGTGTCATTCACGCCTTCCATGAAAACGACGCCAGCGAAATCGTCATCGGTCTGCACCGCAAGCGCACGCCCGACGACTCGCTGCTCGGGCGCTTTGCACAGGGACTCATCGACGGGCTCGACCGCCAGATTATCATCGTCAATTTCCTCATGCCCGCCAATACGTTCCGCAAAATCGTGGTCGCAGTGCCCGAACGTGCACAGTTCGAAAGCGGTTTCCACCGCTGGGTGGAACGTGTGGCGCGACTGGCACTCGAAACAGGTTGCCGCATCGAATTCAATGCAACGGAAGAGACGGCGGGAGCCATCCGCGCTTATCTCAACTACTTCCACCCCCTTGTGCGCGACGAATATGCACCCTACAGCGGCGGCATCTCGTTGGAAGCACTGTCGAAGGACGTGCGCGACGACTATCTCTTCGTGCTGGTCATGGCGCGCCACGGCACCATCAGTTACGAACGGCGAATGGGCAAGATGCAGCACGAGGTGGGGAAGCACTTCAGCGGCAAGAGTCTGATGATAGTCTATCCCGAACAGCGTGGCGATGCCGCCGAAATGCAACTCTTCGGCGAACCGCACATTCATCCCGTGGCGCGGCAGTCGCGCATCAACCAATGGCTGTCGAAGTGGATAAGCAAAATCGGTTGAACACAAAGACAAAGCATTTCCAATGATACAACTACGGAACATCACCAAATCATTCGGGGCACTGCAGGTGCTCAAGGGCATCAGCCTCGACATCGAACGCGGCGAAGTCGTCAGCATTGTCGGGCCGAGCGGTGCCGGCAAGACCACACTCCTGCAAATCATGGGCACGCTGGACAACCCCGACAGCGGCAGTGTAGTGGTGGAAGGCACCGACGTGACGCGGCTGAATCGGCGCGAGATGGCGCGATTTCGCAATCTGCACATGGGTTTCGTCTTTCAGTTTCATCAATTGCTGCCAGAGTTCACGGCACAGGAAAACGTGATGATACCGGCAATGATAGCCGGTACGCCACGGCGTGAAATGGAAGCGCGAGCCAAGGAACTGCTGTCATTCTTGGGACTGGCAGAACGTGCACACCACAAGCCCGGGCAGTTGTCGGGCGGAGAAAAGCAACGCGTAGCCGTGGCACGCGCATTGATGAACCGTCCGGCCGTCATTCTTGCCGACGAACCGTCGGGCAGCCTCGACACGCAGAACAAGGCGGAACTGCACCAATTGTTTTTCGACCTGCGCGAACGCATGGGGCAGACGTTCGTCATCGTCACCCACGACGAGCAGTTGGCGAACATCACCGACCGCACCATCAAACTGCGCGACGGACAAATCGAAACCGAACCTGTGCCTGCGGAAGAAACGGCAGACGCAACAGCAGAACATAGCCATTTAGAACAAGAACATGATGAATACGGAAGTAACGATACGCTTGGGGAAACGGAATAAACTCGAAGTGCTGCGCGAAGTAGACTTCGGCATGTATCTCGATGCGGGCGAAGTGGGCGACGTCCTGCTGCCCCGCCGCTACATCCCCGCCGGAACGCAAGTAGGCGACCTTGTCGACGTCTTTCTCTATTTGGACGACAAGGAGCGACTGGTGGCGACGACCGAAGAACCCTTCGTCGAAGTGAACGAATTTGCCTACCTCGAAGTGAAATGGACGAACGAGTACGGGGCATTCCTCGACTGGGGACTGATGAAAGACCTCTTCTGCCCCTTCAACGAACAGCGGGTGCAGATGCGTCGCGGACAGAAATACCTTGTCTACTGCTACATCGACCCTGTGACCTACCGCATCGTAGCGTCGGCAAAAATCGGCAAGTTCCTCACCGACGACGCACCGCCCTATCAGTCGGGCGAAGCCGTCGATGCCGTCATCATGGACCGCACCGACCTCGGCATGAAGGCGATTGTCAACGGCCGTTACGTCGGACTGCTGTTCCAGAACGAAATCTTCCAGCCGCTCCACGTGGGCGACCGCGTCACCGCCTATGTGAAGAAAGTGCGCGAAGATGGTAAAATCGACCTCAAACTGCAAAAATATTTCGGCAAGAAGCGCGTGACCGATTTCAGCGAACAACTGCTCATGCGCCTCACCGTCATGCCCGACGGATTCTGTCCGCTCCACGACAAGAGCGATGCCGCCGACATCTACAACACGTTTGGCGTGAGCAAAAAGACGTTCAAGCG
>JAFLUS010000181.1 GCA_022508685.1 Prevotellaceae bacterium
CACACGCATCTGCGCTATCGTCGCGCTCCTCACGCTCCAACTCACGTTCATCCCCTCACGCCTCTGCGCACAACAATGGCCGTGGCCGCCCATGCTGCGCGAAAGCCGTCCCTACACCCGCTGGTGGTGGTTGGGTTCGGCTGTCGACACGGCAGGCATCACGCGGCAGTTGCAAGAGTTTGCCCGCGTCGGCATTGGCGGAGTTGAAATCACGCCTATCTATGGCGTCGTCGGCAACGAGGCGAATGAACTGCTCTACCTCTCTGACGAATGGATGCGGATGCTGCGCCACACCGAGACAGTGGCTCAGCGGCTCGACATGGAAGTGAGCATGTCGACTGGCACGGGATGGCCTTTCGGTGGTCCGTGGGTAACGGCAGACGAGGCGGCTTGCAAGGTAGACGTCAAGGACGGACGCATCGTCGTGGGACGGACGGGGCAGCGTGTGAAGCGAGCGGCTCCGGGTGGCGAAGGCTTCGTCGTCGACCATTTCGACCGCGATGCCATCCGTTCTTATCTCGCTGCCTTTGAAACGGCATTCACCCGCACCCGCACACCGCGTCCGCATACGTTCTTCAACGACTCTTATGAAGTATACGGGGCAGACTGGACACCGACCTTTCTCGATGAATTTGCCCGCCGTCGTGGCTACCGCATCGAACCTTTCCTGATTGCTGCCGGCGACGGCGACATGCCTGCCGACGTGCGTTCTGACTACCGCGAGACGTTGGGCGAACTGCTGCTCGAGAACTTCACGACGCAGTGGACGCAGTGGGCGCATCGCGGTGGTGCCATTACACGCGGTCAGGCTCATGGTTCGCCTGCCAATCTGCTCGACATCTATGCTGCCGTCGACATTCCCGAATGTGAGGGTTTCGGACTTTCCGATTTCGGCATCCGCGGACTGCGCACCGACACGGCTCACACCAAGAAGAACGATTCCGACATTTCGATGCTGAAATATGCCTCGTCGGCTGCCCACGTGGCGAACAAGACGTTCACGTCGAGCGAAACGTTCACGTGGCTCACCGAGCATTTCCGCACGTCGCTCTCGCAGTGCAAACCCGACCTCGACCTGATGTTCATTGCCGGTGTGAACCACGTCGTGTTCCACGGCTCGTGCTATTCGCCTGTCGACGAACCATGGCCCGGTTGGCGGTTCTATGCTTCGGTCGACATGACGCCCTACAATCCGCAGTGGAACGCGATGCCCGAATTCTGCCGCTACATTTCCCGCTGCCAATCGTTTCTGCAATGGGGACAGCCCGACAACGATTTCCTCGTCTACCTGCCCTACTACGACATGATTGCCGAGCAACCGGGACGGCTCGCCCTCTTCGACATTCACTCCATGGCGAAGCGTGCTCCGCGTTTCATCAATGCCATTCAGACCATCGTGCAACGCGGATACGATGTCGACTACATCTCCGACCGCTATCTGCAGACCGATGCCTACAAGCGTTACGATGCCGTCATCGTTCCCGACGTCCGCTTTATGCCCGTCAGTTCGCTGCAACGCCTCATCGAGATTGCCAAAGACGGCAAACGCATCATCTTCGTAGGGCATTATCCCGAACATGCACCGGGACGCAGCCGTGCCGGAGAACAGGCGCAGTTCGACGCCACGCTCCGCAAACTGCGTCAGCACGCCACGTTGGCTGCCACCTACGAAGATGCGCTCGAACGTGCCGGTGGACGGCTCGAACCGATGCGGCTCGCCACCCACCTGTCGTGCATCCGCCGTTCCAATCCCGACGGACATCATTATTTCATTTCCAACCTCACGCCAAACGACGTGGACGACTACATCGGGCTGGGTGTCTCCTTCGCTTCGGCAGAATTCTACAATCCGCTGACGGGAGCGGTGACCCGTCCCGACGTGCGGGGCAAGAGTCTGCGACTGCAACTGCGGAGCGGCGAGAGCATCATTCTGCGTACCTATCGCGAAAAGACCGACAGCGAAGCGGACGCACATCCTTACCACAACTCGCCCATTGCGACACTGACGCCGACGAATTGGGAACTCACTTTCCCACGGATGCTCAATCCCGACGTTGCCGACGAACTGACGAATGCGCACATCAGCATGGACGCACCGCAGTCGTGGACGACCTACGGCGGTGCATTTGCCGAAGCCATGGCGACGGGCTGCTATGCCGCCGACTTCGTTGCTCCACAGACGGAGGACGACAGTCTGCGCTACACGATTGACCTTGGCGACGTGCGCGAATCGGCTCGCATCGTTGTCAACGGCACCGACGTGGCTACGCTGTTCTCCGTGCCTTTCCGTTGCGACATCACTAAGGCAGTCCGTCCCGGCAATAACCGCATCGAGGTATATGTCACGAACCTACCCGCCAACCGCATTGCACGGATGGACCGCGACAGTGTGCCGTGGCGGCATTTCAAGGATGCCAACGTCGTCGACCTGAACTACAAGCGCACGCTTTACGACACGTGGGAACCCGTTCCCTCCGGACTCTGCTCGCCTGTCAGCATCGCCGTCGAACGGCATTTCTAATTTCCATTCGCCATGAACATCGTTATCCGAGGAGCAAAGGAGAACAACCTGAAGAACATCTCATTAGAGATACCGAAACATAAAATCACCGTCTTTACCGGCGTTTCGGGCAGCGGCAAGAGTTCGCTCGTCCTCGACACTATCGCTGCCAAGTCGCGGCGGGAACTGAACGACACGTTCCCGACGTTCGTGCAGCAATATCTGCCCAAATATGGTCGTCCCCATGTCGATGCCATCGAGCATCTGCCCATCGCCATCGTCATCGACCAAAAGAAACCAGCCAGCAATTCGCGCTCCACGGTGGGCACCTACACCGACATCTATGCCCTGCTGCGCTTGCTGTTCTCCCGCGTCGGACAGCCGTTCGTGGGCTATGCCGAATCGTTCAGTTTCAACCACCCCGACGGCAGTTGCCCACGTTGCAACGGATTGGGAGAAATTCGCGAACTCGACATTCACAAACTGGTAGATTTCGACAAGAGTCTGAACGACGAAGACACTATCCACTACATCGCTTTCGGCAAAGGCGGATGGCGTTGGATTCGCTATGCGCACAGCGGTCTCTTCGACCTCGACAAAAAAATCCGTGACTATTCGCCCGAAGAACTCGACCTCTTCCTCCACAGCCCGCAGATTAGGCTGAAAAATCCTCCGTCCAACTGGCCAAAGAGTGCGAAATACGAAGGACTCATCCCACGAATGTACCGCAGCATCATCAATTCGGAAGAAGGACTGCTGCATAGTGCCGTGCTCAACCCGATGCTCACGATGGGCACCTGTCCCGACTGCGGCGGCACGCGCCTCAACGAACGCATCCGTTCGTGCAAGATTGACGGGCGCAACATTGCCGACGTCTGCTCGCTCTCTATCACACGGCTCAACGAATGGGTGCGGTCGCTCACCGACCCACTTGCCACCGACTTGAAGCAAGCCATCGGTGCACGCCTCACGGCACTCGAAGAAATCGGGTTGGGCTACCTCAACCTCGACCGCGCCGTCGGTACGCTGTCGGGGGGCGAGGCACAACGCTGCAAGATTGCCAAATACATCAACTCGTCACTATCCGACGTACTCTACATCCTCGACGAACCCAGCACGGGGCTGCACAACCACGACATCGAACTGATGAAACACTCCGTTCGCCGACTGCGCGACAGCGGCAACACGGTGCTGCTCGTGGAGCACCATCACGAAATGATTCGCATCGCCGACCACATCGTCGACATGGGCCCCGGTGCAGGCATCGATGGTGGACAAATCGTGTTTGAAGGCACTTACGACCAACTGCTGCAAAGCGGTACCGACACAGGCAACTGCCTGAAAGCCCATGCCGCAGCATCCTCCACCCCACTCCGCACCGAAGCCGTACAAAGTACAGGCAGCATTGCCCTACGGAACGCCAATCTGCACAATCTGAAAAACATATCAGTGGATTTGCCCACAGGCATCTTCGGTGTCGTCTGCGGTGTAGCAGGTTCGGGCAAAAGTTCACTGATGGAGTATCTCCGCACCTCGGCAACCCTTCCGCCCCACGACGGCAAGAGTGATGACGGCGACCGCTTCGTCTATATTTCGCAGAAAAGCATCGGCGTGAGCCTTCGTTCCACTCCTGCCACCTACATGGACGTGGCCGGCGACATCCGCAAAATGTTTGCCCGCCGACACAAGATGAAAGAAACCTACTTCGCCTTCAACGGCAAGGGAGCCTGTCCCGTCTGCGGCGGAAAAGGCGTCATCGTTGCCGAAATGGCATTTATGGACAACATCGAAACCACGTGTGAAGCATGTAACGGATTGCGCTACTCCAAAGAAGCACTGGCATACAAGGTAGACGACCTCAACGTGGCGGAAGTGATGAACCTCCCCGCCCAACGTGCAGCAGAAAGGTTTGCCAACACCCTCATCGCCACCAAACTCCAACCGATGCTCGACGTCGGATTGGGTTATCTGCACCTCAATCAAGCCCTTTCCACCCTCTCAGGCGGCGAACTGCAACGCCTCAAACTTGCCTCCTATCTCGGCGAGCAAGGCAAATTCTTCATCGTCGACGAGCCCACCGACGGACTGCATCCCAAAGACGTGGCACGTATCATCGCCCTCTTCCGCCAAATGGTGGAACGCGGCAACACCGTCTACGTCATTGAGCACCACACCGACGTCATCCGTGCCGCCGACTTCGTCATCGAACTTGGCCCCGGCGCAGGCGAAAACGGCGGCGAACTCCTCTTCGCAGGCACTCCCGCCGACCTCTGCCGCTGTCCCCAATCCATCACGGCACGATATATGTAATAACAAGCGGGAACTGGCATAAACCCAACAGCGGGACACTTCGTGATGAAGTGCCCCGCTGTTGGTTAATGGCTATCTGCGTGCGTATCAGTGCAGGCGTGCCAAGGCTTCGGCGATG
>JAFLUS010000182.1 GCA_022508685.1 Prevotellaceae bacterium
TCAAACTGAAAAAATGCAAAAAAACGCAGATTCTTACCGCTTTATATAGGTTTGAATCGCCTTTTTTTATAATTTTGCACCCAAAATTGATTAACAGAAAGTAGAATGCAACAGAATTTAGTCATCGTCGAGTCGCCGGCCAAAGCCAAGACCCTTGAGAAATTTCTCGGAAAAGACTACAAGGTGCTGTCGAGTTATGGGCACATCCGCGACCTCAAGAAGCGCGCATTCAGCATCGACCTCGACGATTTCAGTGCACAATATGAGATACCTGCCGAAAAGGCTGACGTGGTGCGAAGCCTGCGGACGGCCGCCAAGAAGGCAGACACCGTTTGGCTCGCATCCGATGAGGACCGCGAAGGAGAAGCCATTGCGTGGCATCTGGCGCAGGTGCTGGATTTGGACGTCGCACAGACGCGCCGCATCGTGTTCCACGAAATTACGAAGAACGCCATTCTCGAAGCCATTGAGCATCCGCGCCACATTGACATCAATCTCGTCAATGCACAGCAGGCACGCCGCGTGCTCGACCGCATCGTCGGTTTCCGCATTTCGCCCGTGCTGTGGAAACGCCTCAAGCCCTCGCTCTCGGCAGGTCGTGTGCAGTCTGTTGCCGTGCGACTTATCGTCGAGCGCGAGCGCGAAATCAAGCAGTTCCAGCCGGAATCCAATTTCCGCGTCACTGCCGAGTTCCACACTGCCGCAGGGCAGACGCTGACGGCTGAACTCAATCGCCGTTTCGCCACAGAGGAACAAGCCCACGAATTTCTCACCCAATGCCGCGACCGCCAGTTTGTCATCAGCGACATTGTGAAGAAGCCCCTTCGCCGTTCTCCGGCACCGCCATTCACCACGTCTACGCTCCAGCAGGAGGCTGCCCGCAAACTCAGCATGACGGTGGCGCAGACCATGACGGTGGCGCAGCGGCTGTACGAAGCCGGTCTCATCACCTACATGCGTACCGACTCGGTCAATCTTTCCACGCTCTGCCTCAATGCCAGCCAAAAGGAAATCACCGAACATCTCGGCGAAGCCTATGCCCAGCGTCGGCAGTACCACACCCGTTCGAAGGGTGCACAGGAAGCGCACGAAGCCATCCGACCTGCCTACATGGACCGTCGCGAAATCACGGGCACATCGCAGGAGCGTCGGCTCTACGACCTCATCTGGAAACGCACCATTGCGTCGCAGATGGCGGATGCCGAAATTGAAAAGACGACCATCAACATTCGCCTGCTGCCGACTGACGGACAGCCGACGCCCGGCGACAACCATTTCGTTGCCATTTCCGAAGTCGTTACTTTCGACGGCTTCCTGCGTGTCTATCGCGAATCGTTCGACGAAGAAACGGACGCGGTTGCATCCAACCTCATCGACGGAAAACTGGCGCAAGGCGACGTGCTGACTTACGACCAACTGCAAGCCACTCAGCGATTTACGCAAAGTCCTGCGCGCTACACCGAAGCCTCGCTCGTACACAAACTCGAAGAACTCGGCATCGGTCGTCCTTCCACTTATGCACCGACCATTTCCACCATTCAGCAGCGTGAATACGTGGAGAAAGGCGACAAGAAAGGCGAACGCCGCACCTACCGGCAACTCACGCTGAAGGCCGGAAAGAACCTGAAGGCAACAGAAAAATCGGAAACGGTCGGCAACGAAAAAGGCAAACTGCTGCCCACCGACATCGGTACGGTAGTCAACGATTTCCTCGTCGACAATTTCCCGACCATCGTCGACTACAACTTCACAGCCCGTGTCGAAAAGGATTTCGACGAAATTGCCGAAGGCAAGGAAGACTGGCAGAAGATGATGGCAGATTTCTACCACGAACTGCAACCGCAGGTGAAGGAAGTGATGAACGTGAAAGACGACCATCTGGTCGGAGCACGTTCGCTCGGCATCGACCCCGTCAGCGGCAAGGAAGTGCTCGTGAAAATCGGTCGGTTCGGGCCCGTCGTACAAATCGGTATGGCAACCGACACCGAAAAACCACGTTTTGCCCACCTCATCAAAGGACAAAGCATCCAGAGCCTCACGCTCGACGAAGCCCTCTCGCTCTTCAGCCTGCCCCGCACGCTCGGACAGTTCGAAGGTGCCGACGTGACGGTGGGAACCGGTCGTTTCGGCCCCTACGTACAGCACAACCGCAAGTACGCATCCCTGCCCAAGAATGCCGACCCCTTCAGCATCACGTTGGACGATGCCATCGCCCTGATAGAGGAGAAACGAAAGGCTGAAGCGCAGAAATACATCAAGAACTTCGGTGAGGAAGAACCCGAACTGCAGATTCTCAACGGCCGCTACGGCCCCTATCTTTCCTACAAAGGCGAAAACTACCGTCTGCCCAAGACGGCGGGCAATCCGCAAGACTTGACAGCGGCAATGTGTCTCGACATCATTGCCCAACAGGCGGCAGGACGCAAGAAGAAATAGCACATCATCCCCTTCTCCTGCAAGCAGAACACATGACGCGCATCATCATCATCGGCTACATGGGTGCCGGCAAGACCACCATCGGCAGACACCTTGCGCGTGCGCTCCAAGTGGAATTCTTCGACCTCGACTGGTATGTGGAAGACCGTTTCCGCATGAAGATACCCGAGATATTCGCCAAACGTGGCGAAGAAGGCTTCCGCGAACTTGAGCGCAACATGCTGCACGAAGTAGCCGAGTTCGAAGACGTCGTCATATCGTGCGGCGGAGGCACGCCCTGTTTCTACGACAACATGGCATATATGAACCAGCAAGCCGAAACGGTCTACCTCAAAGCCACGCCCGAAGTCTTGCGCGAACACCTGCTCATGGGCAAGTCCGTCCGTCCGCTGATTCAAGGAAAAACGCCCGACGAACTGCGCGACTACATCCGCACCTCGCTGCAGGAACGCACTCCCTACTACGAACAAGCCAAGCACGTGGTAGACATCGACGTGATACACACCAGACAGCAAATAGAACACTACGTAGAATTGATTACATCTAAAGTCAGACAAGAGAGATGAGAAAGTGGCGCATCGAAGACTCCAGCGAACTCTACAGCATCGAAGGCTGGGGCGTAAACTATTTCCACATCAGCGACAGAGGAACGGTCGTGGCAACGCCCATGAAGAACGGCGTGGAAGTCGACCTCAAGGAAGTGATTGACGAACTCTCGCTCCGCGACGTCGCCGCACCGGTGCTCGTGCGTTTCCCCGACATCATCGACAGCCGGATAGAAAAGACAGCCACCTGCTTCCACAACGCGTCGGAAGAATACGGCTACACAGCCGAAAACTTCATCATCTATCCCATCAAGGTCAACCAAATCAGCCCCGTCGTCGAAGAAGTCATCAGCCACGGCAAGAAATACAACCTTGGACTCGAAGCCGGCAGCAAACCCGAACTCCACGCCGTCCTCGCCATGAACATGGAGAGCGACTCGCTCATCATCTGCAACGGCTACAAAGACCAGTCCTACATCGAACTGGCACTGCTGGCACAGAAAATGGGCAAGCGCGTCTTCATCGTCGTCGAGAAACTCAACGAACTCGAAACCATCGCCAAGGCCGCACGCCAGCTGGGCGTCCGTCCCAACATCGGCATCCGCATCAAGTTGGCATCAAGCGGCAGCGGCAAGTGGGAAGAAAGCGGCGGCGACGCCAGCAAGTTCGGACTCACCTGCGGCGAACTCCTCACGGCACTCGACTACCTCGACCGCCACGACATGAAAGACTGCCTGCGCCTCATCCACTTCCACATCGGCAGCCAAATCACCAAAATCCGACGCATCCAGAACGCCCTGCGCGAAGCCAGCCAGTTCTACGTGCAGTTGCGCAAGATGGGCTACGGCGTCGAATTCGTCGACTGCGGAGGCGGACTCGGCGTCGACTACGACGGCTCGCGCTCAGCCAACAGCGAAAGTTCCGTCAACTACAGCATACAGGAATACGTCAACAACTGCGTCTACACCTTCGTCGAAGTCGCCAAGAACAACGACGTACCGCAGCCCAACCTCATCACCGAAAGCGGCCGCTCCCTCGCCGCCCACCACGCCGTCCTCATCATGGAAGTGCTCGGCACCGTCGAACTCCCCGTCATGCCCGACGAATTCGAAGTCAAAGCCACCGACCACCCACTCGCCAAGGACTTGTACGAAATCTGGGACAACCTCTCCACCCGCTCCATGCTCGAAGACTGGCACGACGCACAGCAAATACGCGAAGAAGCACTCGGACTCTTCGACCACGGCATGCTCGACCTCAAGACACGCGCCGAAATCGAACGGATGTACTGGGCAGTGGCACACGAAATCAACACGCTCGCACACACGATGAAACACGTGCCCGACGAACTGCGCGTGCTCGACAAGTTGCTCGCCGACAAATACTTCTGCAACTTCTCCATCTTCCACTCCCTGCCCGACGCGTGGGCGATAGACCAACTCTTCCCCATCATGCCCATCCACCGTCTCGACGAACGCCCCACACGCCTCGCCACCCTGCAAGACATCACCTGCGACAGCGACGGAAAACTCACCAGTTTCGTCACCCACCAGACCGTCTCGCACATGCTCCCGCTCCACCACCTCAAGAACAAGGAATCCTACTACATCGGCGTCTTCCTCGTCGGCGCCTACCAAGAAATCCTCGGCGACATGCACAACCTCTTCGGCGACGTCAACGCCGTGCACATCACCGTAGACGACAAAGGCTACAAAATCAACAAAATCGTCGACGGCGAAACCGTAGCCGACGTCCTCTCCTTCGTGCAGTACGAACCCAAGAAAATGGTGCGCAGCCTCGAAGTATGGGCAAAACAATCCGTGAAAGAAGGCAAAATCACCATCGAAGAAGGCAAGGAATTCCTCTCCACCTACCGCTCCGGACTCTACGGATATACGTATTTGGAGTAA
>JAFLUS010000183.1 GCA_022508685.1 Prevotellaceae bacterium
GCTAAAATACATTATCTCCGTGTTTCATTTTGCATTGTGCGTGCTTATTCGTAAATTTGCACTAAATTTTCATCCTATACACACCATACGGATATGATTCATTTCTTCAGAACTAAACAAGGCAGTGTCGTGGCGGTAGGTACCGACCGCGTGCTGACCGACGACGAGAAGCAAAGGCTTTGCTGGCTGATGGGCGAAGCGCAGTCATTGGATGACACACAAGTGGAAGGCGAATTTGTGGGACCGCGCCGCGAAATGGTGAGCCCGTGGAGCACGGCTGCCGTGGAGATTGCGCAGAACATGGGTGTTGCCCACGTGCAGCGCATTGAGGAATATCAGCCCATGCCTTGCGAAATGGACCCGATGCTCCAGAACCACTACGAGGGGCTCGACCAGCAAATCTTCAGCACCCCCATTACGCCTGCGCCGATTATCCATATCGACGACCTCGAGGCGTACAACGAACAGGAGGGACTGGCGCTCAGCAAGGAGGAAATAGAGTATCTGCATGGCGTGGAACGTCAACTCGGACGTTTGCTGACGGACAGCGAGGTGTTCGGTTTTGCACAAATCAACTCGGAACACTGCCGCCACAAGATTTTCGGCGGCCGCTTCATCATCGACGGCGAAGAAAAGCCGCAGTCGCTGTTCAGTCTCATCAAGCGCACGACGCAGGAGCATCAGGGTCGCATCGTGTCGGCATACAAGGACAATGTCGCTTTTGCCGAAGGCCCTGTGGTGGAACAATTCTCGCCGCGCGACCACGCGACGCCCGATTGGTTTGAGGTGCGTCCGGTCGAGTCAGTGATTTCGCTCAAGGCAGAGACCCACAATTTCCCGACGACGGTGGAGCCGTTCAATGGTGCCGCTACGGGTACGGGTGGTGAAATCCGCGACCGTATGGGTGGCGGTGTCGGTTCGTGGCCGTTGGCGGGTACGGCAGTCTATATGACCAGCCGACCGACGACGCAGCGCCACTGGCTCTATCAGTCGCCGCAACAGATACTGATTAAGGCGTCGAATGGTGCCAGCGACTTCGGCAACAAGTTCGGACAACCGCTCATCACGGGTTCCGTCTTTACGTTCGACCACGAAGAAAACGATACGACTTACGGCTACGACAAGGTGATTATGCTGGCAGGTGGCGTGGGCTACGGCACACGTCGCGACTGCCTGAAGGGCGAACCGCAGAAGGGCGACAAGATTGTCGTTGTCGGTGGTGACAACTACCGCATCGGATTGGGCGGTGGTTCGGTCTCGTCGGTCGATACCGGTCGCTACGGCAGCGGCATCGAACTCAATGCCGTGCAGCGTGCCAACCCCGAAATGCAGAAACGTGCGAACAACCTCATTCGTGCCTTGTGCGAAGAGGAAGTGAACCCCGTCGTTTCCATTCACGACCACGGCAGCGCCGGACACGTGAACTGCCTGAGCGAATTGGTGGAAACGTGCGGCGGACATATCGACATGGCAAGCCTGCCGATTGGCGACACGACGTTGTCGGCAAAGGAAATCATTGCCAACGAAAGTCAGGAACGCATGGGACTGCTCATTCGCGAACAACATATCGAACACGTGCGCAAGATTGCCGAACGCGAACGTGCACCGCTCTACGTGGTCGGCGAGACGACGGGCGATGCGCATTTCTCCTTTGAGCAAGCCGACGGCGTCCGTCCGTTCGACCTCGACGTGGCGCAGATGTTCGGCCATTCGCCCGTTACGGTGATGAAGGACGAAACGGTCGTGCACACCTATGCAAACCCCGTTTATGACCTCGCCCGTGTGGACGAATACGTGGAAGGCGTGCTGCGCCTCGAGGGCGTTGCCTGCAAGGACTGGCTGACGAACAAGGTCGACCGCTCCGTCACGGGTAAGGTGGCTCGTCAGCAGTGCGTGGGCGAACTCCAACTGCCGTTGAGCGACTGCGGTGTCGTGGCGCTCGACTATCGCGGACGTGCCGGTATTGCCACTGCCATCGGTCATGCACCGATTGCCGGACTGGCAAATGCCGAGGCGGGCAGTGTGCTCTCCGTTGCCGAATCGCTCACCAACTTGGTGTGGGCACCGCTCACCGACGGACTCGACGGCGTGTCGCTTTCGGCAAACTGGATGTGGCCCTGCCGTTCGCAGCGAGGCGAAGACGCCCGACTCTATGCGGCAGTACAGGCATTGAGCGAATTTTGTATCAACATCGGCGTGAATGTGCCGACGGGTAAGGACTCGTTGTCAATGACGCAGAAGTATCCCGACGGAAAGAAAGTAATGAGTCCGGGAACCGTCATCGTCAGTGCCGGCGGCGAAGTGTCCGACGTGCGCAAGGTCGTCAGCCCCGTCATTGTCAACACGGACAGCACGCTCTACCATATCGACTTTTCTTTCGACAGCCTGCGGCTCGGCGGCAGCGCATTTGCACAGAGTCTGGGCTATGTCGGCAGCGACGTGCCCACCGTTGCCAACCCCGAATACTTTGCCGATGCGTTCAACGCCATTCAGTCGCTTGTCAACAAAGGCTTGCTGCTGGCAGGTCACGACATCAGTGCCGGCGGTCTGGTGACGGCGTTGTTCGAAATGACGTTCTCCAATGTCGAAGGCGGTCTGAACATCAATCTGAACGCCTTCTCCGAAACCGACGTCATCAAGGTGCTGTTTGCCGAAAATCCGGGCGTCGTCATTCAGGTGGCAAACGAAAACCGCCAAGAAGTAGAGACGTTGCTCGAGAACGAAGGCATTGCCTTTGTGCAGATTGGTCACCCCGTCAGCGAACGCAAACTCATCCTGAAGAAAGACCAGAAGGCGCTGACCTACGACATCGATGCGATGCGCGACGTGTGGTATGCCACTTCGACCGTGCTCGACCGTCAGCAGAGCATGAACGGCATGGCAGACGAACGCTTCCGCAACTTCCGCAGCCAACCGGTGCGTCAGTCCTACCTCCCCGCCTTCACGGGCAAACTGGCGCAGTACGGACTCAATCCCGACCGCTGGAAAACGGCGGAAGGCGAACCGCAGACCGGCAACCGCCCGCGTGCCGCCATCATCCGCGAAAAAGGTACGAACGGCGAACGCGAAATGGCTTACTCGCTGTGGCTGGCAGGTTTCGACGTGAAAGACGTGATGATGACCGACCTCGTGAGCGGCCGCGAAACGCTGGAAGACATATCCTTCATCGTCTTCTGCGGCGGATTTTCCAACAGCGACGTCTTCGGCAGCGCGAAAGGCTGGGCAGGCGCATTCCTCTACAACCCCAAGGCAAAAGCCGCACTCGACGCATTCTATGCACGGAAAGACACCCTCTCGCTGGGCATTTGCAACGGCTGCCAGTTGATGGTGGAACTCGGACTGCTCGACACCACGCCGATGAAGATGGAACACAACGTGTCGCACAAGTTCGAAAGCGAATTTGTCACGCTGGACATTCCGCAGAACGACAGCGTGATGCTCGGCAGCATGGCAGGCAGCCGCATCGGCATCTGGGTGGCACACGGCGAAGGCCGATTTGCACTGCCCAACGCCGAAAGCGACTACCACATTGCAGCGAAGTACACCTACAGCGGCTATCCGGGCAACCCCAACGGCAGCAGTTACGACGTCGCAGCACTCACCAGCCCCGACGGCAGACACTTGGCAATGATGCCCCACTTGGAACGTGCCATCTTCCCGTGGCAAATGGCAGAATATCCGCTCTCCCGCCGTGCCGCCGACGAAGTCACGCCATGGATGGAAGCATTTGTCAACGCACGCAAATGGGTAGAAAATAACAAGTAAATATGCTGCGGGACATCTTTGTCAGTTTCTCCAAAATCGGAGCATTCACCCTCGGCGGCGGCTATGCCATGGTGCCCATTCTCGAAAAGGAAGTCGTGGAGCGCCACCGCTGGATAAGCCGTGAGGAGTTTCTCGACATACTGGCAGTATCGCAAGCCACGCCC
Source organism: Prevotellaceae bacterium (assembly GCA_022508685.1). Classification (GTDB taxonomy): domain Bacteria; phylum Bacteroidota; class Bacteroidia; order Bacteroidales; family Bacteroidaceae; genus UBA3839. The sequence continues at coordinate 3,930 of JAFLUS010000183.1, forward strand.
GGCATCTTCGCCATGAACATGGCAACGCACATCGGGCACAAAGTCGGAGGCGTGCGTGGCAGCATCGTCGGCGGTCTGGGCGTAGCCCTGCCGTCGATAGTCGCCATACTGCTCATCGCCATGTTCTTCCAGACATTCAAAGACAACATCTACGTGGAGAAAATCTTCCGCGGCATCCGTCCGGCAGTCGTCGCACTCATCATGGCACCCTGCTTCTCGATGGCACGTTCAGCCAAAATCGGGCTGCACAACCTGTGGATACCCGTCGTAGCATGCTTGCTGATAGCCGCGTTCGGCGTATCGCCCATCTGGGTGATACTCGCCGCCGGCGTGGGCGGCTGGCTCTATGGAAAAATGACACACCCATGATTTTTCTGAAACTCTTCCTCGTCTTTTCCAAAATCGGCATCTTCAATTTCGGAGGCGGCTATGCCATGCTGTCCCTCATCCACAACGAAGTGGTGGAGCGGCACCACTGGCTCACGAGCAGCGAATTCACCGACATCGTCGCCATCAGCCAGAGCACACCCGGCCCCATCGGCATCAACAGCGCCACCTACGTAGGCTACACCGCCGTCATCAACGAAGGCTACCCCGTGTGGGCAGCCGTCCTCGGCGCCGTCTTGGCATCGCTCTCCGTCGTGTGGCTCCCATTCATGCTGATGCTCTCCATCAGCAAATTCCTCCTGAAGCACGGCAAGAGCCAGTCCGTCGCCGACGTATTCAGCGCACTCCGCCCCGCCATCGTCGGACTGATAGCCGCAGCCGCCATCCTGCTGATGTCAGCCGACAACTTCGGTTCACCCTCCGACACACCCTTCCAGTTCATCGTCAGCGTGCTGCTCTTCTGCTTCGCCTTCGTCGGCACGCGGCTCTACAAGATACATCCGATACTCATGATACTGCTCTGCGGACTCGCCGGTCTGCTCATCTATT
>JAFLUS010000184.1 GCA_022508685.1 Prevotellaceae bacterium
TAGGTCGTGGCACTCAGAAAGAGCAGCAAGAGCAACAGGGGATAGAGTCCGTCTTGCAGAGGCGAGCCTTCGAAGGTGCCGAAGGCACTCAACAGGACAGAGCCGACGGGGAGCGTCAGCGCAAGGATAAGGAGGATGCCTGCGACAAAGACAATGGCGGCATATTGGAATGCCCGGCGCTGCTTCAGCGTGCGACGCGAACGGCGACGATGCGTGAAACAGGAGGCGATGACGGGCAGGAGGTCGGACTCTATCACGATGCTCAACGTCATCATGCTTATCAATGTTGCAACGATGGGAGCAGCGTTGAAGTTGGGGAGGATGTTGCCGACTGCCCAACGAATGCCGTCGGCACTCAACAGGTTCTGCACATCCATTCCGTAGACGTTGCCTATCCACGAGAGTATCGTGAGCAGGGCAATCAGTATCAACAGCAGGAACGGAAGGGTGTGCAGGAATTTATTCATCGTCGGGCTCAAGGTTGTCGATATCCAATATGCGGAGTTCGAAGGCGCGGGTCACCAATCGCGTGGCGTTCACACTGCGCCCGCTGTCGCCAAACAGGCGGCTGACGAGGTCGTTCTGCCGTTTTTCCAACGATTTCACGCCGAAGGGCATTCCTTTCAAGGCGGCTATCATTTCTTTGGTGTAGCCCAACGCGAGGTGGCGAAGGAAGCGTTCGTCGTATTCGTCGATGTCGTAGTTGACAATGGCTTCCTGACGGCGGCTTTCGCTCAGGACGGACTGGCGGAAACGTTGCAGGATTTTTGCCAAAATCGGTTGGTTGAACACCATTCGCTTGCCGTCCATCACGCTCTGCACGTCGCCTTTCGTCAGCAATTCGCCGGTTTTGAGAATAATGCCGTCGGCTCCTGCGTCAAGCACATCGACCCAGAGTTTTTCGTTGAGTGTTTCGCCCGTAAAAATCAGCACGTGGAGGTCGGGATGTTGTTTGCGCAACCGACGGCAGATGTCGACACCGATGGTGGTCGAACCGCCCAATCCGAGGTCGAGCAACACGAGGTCGGGGACGGTGGTCTCCATGAGTGCCCAGAAATCGCGTTCGTTCATCGCAGTGCCTACTATCTCTGCCTGCGGTATTTCGTTCCGGAAGATTTCTTCCGTTCCTTTCAGTTCGAGTTTTACATCTTCAACGATGATAACCTTAAACTTTTCCATAACTTCTATGTTCGTTGTTGTTCCGTATGAGACTCTTCCATTTTTTCATTTGCGCCGGAATGGTGAACACGATGCGCACTCCCCTGCCCGTGCCGGCGGCCAATGGTTCGGCATAGATGCGACATCCGCGACGCACGTGTTCGTCGTGCTCCCTCACAATCTGACGGGCTATCAGATACTGCGCACCATAGAGCGTGTCGGTTTCGGAATCGTAGCGCAGGTTGTCGGGATAGAACAGCGTGTGCAACTGCTCGGCGGTCAGACTGACGCCGTCAAATTCGAATGCAAACTTAACAAATTCTCCTGAATCAGCAATGTTCAGACGCAGTATTCCGCTACTTTTGTAGTCAATCAGTGCCGACAGCACGTTTTCGACCAGATATTGCAACATTGTCGTGTCGGCTATGACAGGATGCACGTTCGGCGCGACTTCTGCCGAAAAAGTGATTTCACAATCTTTATCCACTTTCTTGTACAACCGCTGGAAGGTCTTTTCGGCATGGGTGGCGACGTCGGCCGCGGGCACGTCTTTCCGTCGGAACAGCACGGTTTCGAGTTGGCGAGCCGCACAGTCGCTCAACAGCGTGTAGACTTCCTTGTAATAGGTAATCAGTTCGTTGATGGTCGTCATCCGTTCGCTATCTTCAACGTTGGCAGAACGCAGAACCTGCTTGATGCGGCTTGGATAGTACATCGTTTCGTGCTTGATGGTGGAGAGGCAGTTGTCGAGAATCATGTTCTGCACGTGCACGTGGTTGGTCTCCATTTCGACACGACGCCTTTCGTCCTCCATCAGTTCGATTTCGTGGTGGATGCGCTCCATACGCACCGTCGCATAGTAGATGTTGGTGGCTGCGTGTTGGGCAATGAGTTCAAAGAGTTCGTCATCGCCTTTCTGCAAATTCCCTTGATGCAGGACTATCGCCATTGCTCCAATCGTCTGGACGCGTGCCTCTTCCTCTGCGTTCGCTACCATCCGTCGTACCGACAGCGGATAGATTCTGATGCGTCCGTTCTCTTGGAATTGTTTTTCACCTGTCTGCAGGCATCGCTGCATCAGTCCTTGCCAATAATCCTGTTGTGGCAACGTGCGCGAGAACTGCGTACTTCCGTCGAGGAACATCAACCCGACTGCGTCCGTCCGCCGAATGTCGTTCACGCCTTCCTCCAGAATTGCTGCCAACTGTCCGCTGTCTTCATTGTCGAAGATGCGACGATTGAGTTCCAGTATCTGCCGCATGTTGAACGTCGTCAGGATGTTGTTCCGGTAATACACCATGAAATAACCTGACAACAGCAACAGCATCAGGGCAATGGCTATCAGCAGCACGGTTCGCTTATTGGTGTTGGCAGCCTTGATGTCATTGCAGAACTGCTCAATCGTGGCATCCTGCGCCATCAACTTGTAGAGCCGCGTATATATCTCATTATTATAATAGTAGACATCAAACTGATTGAGTGCCAACGCTGCAATGGCGGCCTCGTTGCGAATGTCGAGGATGATGTGGTAATCGGTGATGAATCCGCTGTTCCACAACTCGATTTCGTTCATGTGCACGCTGTCCGTCAGGTGCAGAAGGAGTGTGCCATCGGGCACCTCCTGCAAGTAGTAGTCGTTCATTCGCTGACACGCGGAGTCCACGTTGGCAAGTGCTTCGGCATAGGCGCCGTTCAGATTGGAGAAATAGGCTTGGTCGGCATAGTGCGACGCCTGCTCCAACAACGTATCGTCGGGCAATGCCGCTGCTTGCTGATGAATGGAGTCCATCGGTGGCGGAACATCGTGCGTACACGACTGAATACCCAATGCCAGCATCAGCACGCACATCTGCAACACACGCATCATGCCGCGAGGCAGTTTGAAGAAGAAACGGCTGCCTTCGCCCAGCGTACTCTCAATGCCAAACGTGCAGACGGAGAAGATGCCGTTCGTCTTGCGATATTTCTCGATAATGCCCTTGCAGTTCATCAATCCAAAGCCAAATCCCTTGTTCTTCTTCAACTCTTCGTCGTGCTCCACATCGCCGATTTGGCTCGAATCGTACACTTTTTCGCCCAGAATCTTCTCCACATCCGACGGCGACAACCCACGTCCGGTGTCCGACACCGAGATTTCCACCCCGTCGTCGGTCTGTTCCGCCCGCAAACTCACCTTACCACCTGCCGGCGTATATTTTCGGGCATTCTCCAACAACGTGTTCATCATAAAGAGCGTCAGTGCCCGGTCGGCTTTCACTACCGCGTCCGTGGGTTCGACGTCCAGTTCTACGCCCTTGTTCCTAAATACGTTGATGCTCTTGGAGAGGATGTCAAACAATCCTTGCAATTCAAAATTTTCGATATTCAGCGCCACCGTCCCCTGACGTACCTTCACCCAGTGCGTCAGGATGTCGTTATACAGGTTGATGCGGTCTATCAGTTCCGACAGGTATTGCTCACTCTCCTGCCGCTGCTCCCCCGCCTTCCCCTTCATCTTCTTCACTTCATTGACGGCTCGGTCGAGAAACGGCGCTACGGCATACACCAACGACAGGCACGTCATCTTGTCTACATAGCGACGCTTCTGCTCCTCCAACCGACGTTCATTCATATAGCGTTCCGTCGCCACATTCTCCTGCTGCTCCTCCAACGACAGGAAGTCTTCATCCGTCCGGGCACGCCACTGCGCCATCTCCTGCTCCACTCCACGACGTTCCCGCTCGTAATTCTCCCTATATCGCTTCCGCAGCCGTCGGCTCATATAGACCACCAACAAGACCAGTATCAGCACTCCCACGCCCGCCAACACCATCTGACGGTTCACACTCTGCTCCTCTTCCTGCAACGAAGCCAGCCGCTGCTCCATCCGCCTGTCCTGCCGGTTTTCATCCAACAAATCCAAATACGCATTGCGGTTTTCGTCCGATTGCACCTTCATCCCCATCGCACTGTACACCATGCACATGTGTTCCCGAATGTCCGCCATCAGTTCAGGCATCTGCTCCACACCCTCAATGACGGCACGGTTCAGCAGTTCCAACGCCTCTTCCGGTTCGTCGCTCAACAGATAGAAATCAGCCATCGCAATGTACGTCTGCGATATGTCGAACACCGTTCCCTGACGTTCAAACTCTGCCAAAGCCCATCGATAGAGCGTCAGGCACATTTCGTCATCATCCACACCATCAATGCTCAGCAATTCCCGCAAGTACACCAACCGGCTGCGCCTCCATCCGCCACGATGAACCGCATCTTCGGCAATCGACGTCAGCGCCTTCCACTTCACATACTCGCAACCGGCATAATGCGCCAACGACACGGCACGCATCAGCCAGTCCACCTCCTCCTCCTTCAACCGATTGTCCACGTTTCGGGCATTGCCCGTCAGAAAGGCATACATCGCCCATTGTGCCGAGTCAACCTCCATCCACTCCCTGTGCTCATCCAACTGCCGCAACGCATCTTCCGCCTGTTCCTCCTGCCGCAGATAGTAATAGTACGTGCTCGACGCCATGTAGAAATCGCTCACCGCATAATTCCACAACACCCGCTGATGGGCGTCCATACGTTCCGATTCCCGTTGCAAACGCCCCATCCGCTGCAATGCCGACTGACGATAATCATAAAACGCGCGATTCGACGACCTGCGTTGGCACACCCGCATCATTCCCACATCAGCCACCAACTTCAGCA
>JAFLUS010000185.1 GCA_022508685.1 Prevotellaceae bacterium
GATATGAAGAAAATTCTGTTTGTATGCCATGGTAACATCTGCCGCAGTCCGATGGCGGAGTTTATCATGAAGGATTTGGTGGCAAAGGCTAATCGGGCGGAGGAATTCCACATCGAATCGGCTGCCACGTCGACGGAGGAACTGGGTAATCCTGTCTATCCGCCTGCACGGCGCAAATTGGCGGAGCACGGCATCGACTGCAGGGGCAAGACGGCTCGGCAGTTGCGCCATGCCGACTATGCTGCCTACGACCTCCTCATCGGCATGGACCGTTGGAACATTCGCAACATGGAACGCATCTGCGGTGGCGACATGGAGAAAAAGATTCGCCTGTTGCTCGACTATACCGACCATCCGGGCGACGTGGCTGACCCATGGTACACGAACGATTTCGAAACGACGTGGCGCGACATTCTTGATGGTTGCCGTTGCCTGTTGCGCACATTGTGACATGTCATCATTTTCAAATATTCACCTATAATTAAAGAAAGGAACTACAACAATGAAAAAGTATGTTTGCGACGTCTGCGGATGGGAGTACGACCCCGCAGTCGGAGTGCCCGAAGCAGGCATTGCACCGGGTACAGCCTTCGAAGATTTGCCCGACGATTTTGAATGTCCCCTCTGCTCGGTGGGAAAGGACCAGTTCTCGCCGGTTGAGTAAAGGTGCCTCAACGGGCTACCGAAACGGAAATTCCTCGCAGTTGTCATGACGTGATGACTGCGAGGATTTTTTTGGAATTTGTGGCTGATTTTCAAAAAAACTGGGAAAAATTTTGTACTTTGCTGCGTTTATGTTAATTTTGCGAGGAATAAAACAACACCTATTCATCTAAAATCATTCCAAAAATATGAAACCAACTCTATTTCTCCTTGCTGCAGGAATGGGAAGCCGTTACGGCGGCCTGAAGCAGTTGGACGGACTCGGCCCTAACGGCGAGACCATCATGGACTACAGTATTTACGACGCTATCCAAGCAGGATTTGGCAAAATCGTGTGGGTCATCCGTAAGGATTTCGAAGAGCAATTCCGCACGCAAATTCTGTCGAAGTACGAAGGTACGGTGCCTTGCGAACTCTGTTTCCAGAGCATCGACGCGCTGCCCGAAGGCTTCACTTGCCCCGAAGGCCGTCAGAAGCCGTGGGGTACGAACCACGCCGTGCTCATGGGTAAGGACGTCATCAAGGAGCCGTTCTGCGTCATCAACTGCGACGACTTCTATGGCCGCGACGCATTTATGAGCATCGGCCGTTTCCTCAGCAACCTGCCCGAAGGTGCGAAGAACCAGTATGCCATGGTGGGCTTCCGTTGCTGCAACACGTTGAGCGAAAACGGCAGCGTGGCACGCGGTATTTGCGAATACGACGACGCTCGCCACCTCACCGACGTGGTTGAACGCACCGAAATCATGCGCGTTCCCGCCGATGGCCCCATCTGCTACAAGGACGAGCAAGGCGAATGGGTAGCGGTAGACGAAAACGTACCCGTGTCGATGAACATGTGGGGCTTCACTCCCGACTATTTCGAACACAGCGAAGCCTACTTCCGCGAATTCCTGTCCGACCCCAAGAACATGGAGAACCTCAAGGCCGAGTTCTTCATTCCGCTGATGGTCAACAAGTTGATTACGGAAGGAACGTCTACGGTCGAAGTGCTCGACACCACCAGCAAGTGGTTCGGCGTGACCTATGCTGCCGACCGTGAAGCAACCGTTGAACGCATCGCGCAACTCGTTCGCGACGGCGTCTATCCGGAAAAACTCTGGTAAAAGAAAACCGCACGAACTGCATTCCACTCTGACCGTTCGGTCGCGGCGTGCATAGTACTGCGGACTCGTTTCCTTATCGTGGAAACACCCATTTTTATTTGTGGATGCATTCCTGCGTTGGAATGCATCCATTTTTCTTACGCCTTTACGACTCCGTCGCGACGCGTTCCGTCTTCGGCAGTTCCATGTTGCGGCGGTCCACCTGCGTCACCACCTTTGCAGCGAGGCTCATGAATGCCATACCTGCAGGCGAAGCGGGATTGAGCACGGCAGGCACACCCGTGTCGCCGCTTTCGCACACGTCCTGAATGAGCGGTATCTGCGCCAACAGCGGAACGCCCATGCTTTCAGCCAACTGCTTCACACCCTCCTTGCCGAACAGATAATAGCGCTCGTCGGGATGCTGAGCCGGCGTAAACCACGCCATGTTTTCCACCAGTCCGAGAATGGGCACGTTCACCTTATCGTTCTGATACATGTCGATGCCCTTGCGAGCATCCGCCAACGCCACTTCCTGCGGCGTCGACACGATGACGGCACCCGTGATGCCCAGCGTCTGCAACAGCGTGAGATGAATGTCGCTCGTGCCCGGCGGCGTGTCTAAAATGAAATAATCGAGGTCGCCCCACATGGCGTCGCCTATCAATTGCTTCAGCGCGTTCGACGCCATGCCGCCACGCCACAACGTGGCTTGAGCAGGGTCGACAAAGAAACCGATGGACAGCAACTTCACGCCGTACTGCTCAATGGGCACAATCAGGTCGCGTCCATTCACTTGCTCCGCATACGGACGCGCGTCCTCCACTTGGAACATTTTGGGAATGGAAGGCCCGAAAATGTCGGTATCGAGCAAACCTACGCGGAAACCCAGTTTTGCCAACGCAATGGCGAGGTTCACCGTCACCGTGCTCTTGCCCACTCCACCCTTTCCGCTCGACACGGCAATGATGTTCTTCACGCCCGCAAGCAGTTTGTCGGGTTCGGGCGGCAACTCCGTTCGCGACTTTACGCCAATCTCCACCTCGACGTCCTTGCTGACGTAGGTGTGGATAGCAGCCGTCGCAGCCGCCACCATCGACTTGCGAAACGGGTCGGTCGGCTTGTCGAACACCAACGAGAACGCCACGTGCATTCCGTCGATGTGCAAATCCTCGTCCAACATTCCATTCTCAATCAGGTTTTTCCCGTTGCCCGGGTAGCGCACCGTTGCCAGCGCGTCTTTAATCAAATTCGGATAGAGAGTCATCATCGTTGCATTTGTGCCGCGACGGCATCGGGTTCGTCAGCCGTCCGCGGTCGGTTTCGTGTGCAAATTTACGAAAAACGCGGCGGATTTCAGCCATTTCTTCACGCCAAAGTTACCATTCCTTGAAGTCGAGTTCGAGTTCAATCCATTGCGGATTGGAAATGGACGCCGCATAGTCGGCAGTGTCATGCAACGGATGCGAAACGCCGATGCCGAGCAGACGCACGGGATGTTCGGCAAAATAATTGGGTATCGGTTTGCCGTTTCCGTCGCCGTCAACTTCAGCCAGCAACTGCTTGGCGAGCGGCAGTATCTGCGCTTTGCTGATGAGTCCACGATGAGGGTGCGCAACCTTCGTCGGGGGCGGCGTGATGCTGCGCGTTATCTGACTGAAATCGCTGAATTTCACTTTCAATGTCAGCGTCTGCCCGCAGAACGGATGGCGTTGCAGCCGCTGCAGCAGTTCTTCGACGCAATGGTAGAGTTGGATGACGACGGCAGAACGCGTCGTGAGGTCTTCTTCATACGTCTGCTCGCAACTGAGCGACTTGCGTTCGCGTTCTGCCACGACGGGACGAAGGTCGATGCCACGTGCGAAATCGTAGTACACGCGCCCCATCTTTCCAAACTTCTGCAACAGCCCGTGCAGCGAATACTGCCGCAGTTGCAGTCCGCTGTAGACGCCCATCTGATGCATCGTCTGCACGGTTTTCGGCCCCACGCCCCAAAACCGCTCCACCGGCAGACGCGCAATGAAATCGAGCGCAACCGACGGATGCACCGTGCAGATGCCGTCGGGCTTGCGCACGTCAGACGCAATCTTTGCCAGAAACTTGTTGTAACTGATGCCTGCCGACGCCGTCAGTTGCAACCGCTCACGGATTTTCTGTTTGATTTCACGGGCAATATCCACAGCCAGCGGGATGCCCACCTTGTTGTCAGTCACGTCGAGAAACGCCTCATCGAGCGAAATCGGCTCTACGAGGTCGGTATATTCGTGGAAAATCTCATGCATCTGTGCCGACACCTCCTTGTATCGCGCATAGTTGCCGGGCACGACGATGAGAGACGGGCAACGCTTCTTCGCCACCTGCATCGACATGGCGGAATGCACCCCGTAGGGACGCGCCTCGTAACTGGCAGTCGCCACCACGCCACGCGCCGAATCGCTGCCGATGGCAATGGCGCGTCCGCGCAACTCGGGATGGTCGCGTTGCTCCACCGACGCATAGAACGCGTCCATGTCGATGTGTATGATTTTCCGTTCCTCAGCGTTCATCTTCCGTCCGTTCGTCTGTCGAATGTCAGTGCAAACATACGCATTTTTTTGCAAAAAACACCCCATTGCGACTGCTCCAACGCCTCTTTTCGCTCTTTTTTGACGAAAAAAATGCAAAATCTTTGCAAAACGCGCACGAGTTTCAAAAAAACTTTATACCTTTGCACTCCGAAAACGCATGACCACAATCGGGATGTAGCGCAGTTGGTTAGCGTACACGTCTGGGGGGCGTGTGGTCGCTGGTTCGAGTCCAGTCATCCCGACACAACGTTTTCAAAAAAGCAACGCATCTTGTCGAAAGGCAAGATGCGTTGCTTTTGTATATGTTGACAATTTCTGCGTTTCGATGCGCTAAAATTTTGTATGCATAAACGTTTTTTGGCGTATGCACAAACCTGAATACGTTTATGCATAAACCTAAATACGCTTATGCACACGCCAAAAAACGTTTGTGCATACGCCGAAAAACGGGGTTGCGAGCCGTGTGAGAGGATGCCCGTCATGATTGGGTTGGAAAGGGTTACCAAATGGCAACGCGCTTTTCTTTCGGTATGAA
>JAFLUS010000186.1 GCA_022508685.1 Prevotellaceae bacterium
GACAACTGCCAGATGCTCTGCCGAGAGTGCAACCGACGAAAGTCGGGCAGTTGAAGCATGCGCAACACGCCTCGCGCACACTAAAAATGCAAATATTTCCTGTTTCATTTTGCAGTGTGCGCGCTTATTCGTACCTTTGCACCGCTTTTTTGGCATCAAGGCTCATGACGTGAGCCACGTGTGATGACGAATTAAGCAACAAAGTCTTAATTTACAGTAACACAAAACAACATTCAAAACAATGAAAGAAATCACACTCACCGCGAAGGTACGCACCGACCTCGGTAAGAAGGCAAGCCGCGACGCACGCCGCGAAGGACTTGTACCCTGTGTAGTTTACGGAGTTGAAAAAGACGCAAACGGCCTGCCCGTGTCACAAGCACTGCTCGTGTCGCAGAAGGAACTCGCCAAGGCTATCTACACGCCCAACGTCTACATCATCAACCTCGACATCGAAGGCAAGACCGTGAAGGTTATCCTCAAGGACCTCCAATGCGATTTCGTAAAGGACACGCCCGTTCACGTAGACTTCTACCAAATCACTGACGCTCCTATCGTCATGGAAATCCCTGTGAAACTCAACGGACTCGCAGAAGGTGTACGTGCCGGTGGTAAACTCGCACTCAACGTTCGCAAGTTGAAGGTGAAGGCATCTTACACTGCATTCCCCGACACACTCGACATCGACGTCAGCCACCTCGGTCTCGGCAAGACGATGAAGGTAGCCGAACTCAACTTCGAAGGTCTTGAAATCATCACGCCGAAAGAAGTTGTCGTTTGCGCCGTTCGTATGACACGTGCTGCACGTGCCGCTGCCGACGCTGCTGCCGCTGCGAATTGATACGTGCCGACATCTGGCTAATCCACACATCAAGGACTTTAAGAACGAACGGACGGTGTACGCGACATTCGCTCCGCCCACATTCTTAAAATCCTTGATGTTCGTTTATGCCACATCCTTCTGACCACCTTCTTTCACCCATTCCCAATGAACATTCTTCAACACCTGCTCCGCCTGTTTTCCAACACGCACGACAGCCGCACGCAGGTTGCAGACAATCCTATGAAATACTTGATTGTAGGTCTCGGCAACATCGGCAGCGAGTACGACGGCACGCGCCACAACGCCGGATTTCGTGTAGCCGATGCACTGGCTGAAGCCATCGGCGCCACCTTCGCCGACAAACGCTACGGCTTCGTGGCGAAAGGGCGTGCAAAGAGTGCCGAACTCGTCATCCTCAAACCCTCCACATACATGAACCTGAGCGGCAATGCCGTTCGCTACTGGATGCAGCAGGAGAACATTCCCACCGAACGTCTGCTCGTCGTGTGCGACGACCTCAGCCTGCCCGTCGGGAAACTCCGTCTGCGCAACGGGGGCAGCGACGGCGGACACAACGGACTCAAACACATTGCCAGCATCCTCGGCACGCAGCAATATGCGCGATTGAAATTCGGTATCGGCAACGATTTTCCACGCGGAGGACAAGTCGACTTCGTACTCGGACATTTCTCTGAAGAGGACGAGGCGGCGATGAAACCGCAAATCCCGCTTGCCGTCGATGCGATTAAGACGTTCTGCTTGGCGGGCATGACGACGGCGATGAACCAATATAATAAAAAGTAAGGCGTACTTTCGGGTACGCCTTACTTTTTACATGTCGTCGTCATCATCATCGTCATCGTCGTCGAAATCAAAATCGAAATCACCGAAAAACGCAGGCATGGTGAAATCGTCGAGGTCGCGACGCTCCTTCTTGGTCGGTCGTCCCGTCCCTTTGGCACGCCCGACGAAACCTGAGATGCGGTTCATTTCGAGCAATTCATATTGGTCGGGCGTCGTCACGTTCTCAAGAATGTCGGGAACGAGTTTCGCCCCTACCCTGTTTTGAATGGCGCGAAGCACACGGAAGGAATAGGTGACGGGCGGCTTGCGCACCTGTATCACGTCGCCTTCCTTCACCATGCGCGACGGCTTCAGTTTGACGCCGTCCATCATCACGCGGCCGTTCTTACAAGCATCGGCGGCGATGGTGCGCGTCTTGAAGATGCGCGATGCCCACAGGAATTTATCCAATCTTGCTTCCATCACAACGATGTTTCAGATTTATTTTCCCAATGTTTCCGCCGTGATGCGGGCGATGTTCACCACCGTCATCATGGCTTTTTCGAGGCTCTGCACAGGACAGAACTCATAAGGGCCATGGAAGTTGATGCCGCCGGCGAAGATGTTGGGGCAAGGCAGTCCCTTGAACGAGAGTTGCGCTCCGTCGGTTCCGCCACGGATGGCACGGACTTGCGGTTCCATGCCTGCTTCGCTGATGGCCTGACGCGCAATGTCGATAATGTACATCATGGGCTCTACTTTCTCGCGCATGTTGTAGTATTGGTCGCGGAGGTCGAGTTCGGCAACGCCTTCGCCATACTTGCGGTTGATGGCTTCAACCACGCCGCGCATACATGCCTTGCGTTCTTCAAACCGCTGGCGGTCGTGGTCGCGGATGATGAACGAGAGGTTTGCCTTCTCGCAAGAACCGCTGATGCCCGTGAGGTGGAAAAATCCTTCGTAGCCTTCAGTATGTTCGGGTGTTTCCTGTTCGGGCAGCATGCTGACGAGTTCGGCAGCCACACGTCCGGCATTCACCATCTTGTCTTTCGCATAACCCGGATGCACGCTGCAACCCGTGATGCTGATTTTTGCACCGGCAGCATTGAAATTCTCGAATTCGATTTCGCCCACTTCGCTGCCGTCCATCGTGTAGCCGAAGGCACAGCCGAATTTCTCGACATCGAACTTGTGTGCGCCCATGCCGATTTCTTCGTCGGGATTGAAACCGATGCGGATTTTACCATGTTCGATTTCGGGATGCTCCATGAGATAGACGCACGCGCTGACGATTTCAGCAATACCTGCCTTGTCGTCGGCACCGAGCAGCGTGTGGCCGTCCGTCACGATAATGTCCTCACCTACGTGATTGAGGAGTTCGGGAAATTTCTGCGGCGAACTGACGATGCCTTCGCTCAATTCTATGTCGCCCCCGTCGTAATTGTGCACGATGCGAGGTTTGACATTGGCACCCGAACAATCGGGGCTCGTATCCATGTGGGCAATGAAACCAATGGTGGGTACTTCGCGCTGCGTATTGGCAGGCAACGTGGCGTAGAGATAGCCGTTCGCGTCCAATTCCACGTCGGCAAAACCCAACGAACGGAGTTCTTCCTCCAAATAGTGTGCCAAATCCCATTGCTTTGCCGTGCTCGGCGTGGTTTCCGTTTCTTCGCTCGACTGCGTGTCGAACGATACGTACTTCAAAAATCTGTCTACGATATTCATAGTCTGTTGATAATATTGGATGATTTATCGCAAAATGCGTTTGGCTGTTCAGCGCATTACTCTTCGCACGCGAACATGGGGTCCCAACACGGCAAGAGTGTCGGACGTTGGCGGGCTGCATCGAGGATGCGTTCGGACAGGTATTTCTTATTGACAACGAGGCGGAACAGATATTCGTCCAGCCATTGGTCGGTCATGATGAGATGCCCTTTGAAGCCGGACGTTGCACCCCACGAATTTTCCACTTCCCACTTCTGCGGCGTGCCATTGGCATCGAGGTCTACGGCCTTGAGCGTCATGGCATGGCTGCTACTGCTGTCGAACGTCATGATGCGCTGACGTTTATCCATGCCGAAATCGAGCCCGAGGACAGAACTATAATCATAGTTGCGCAGGTCGAGCAGACCGCGGTTGCTGTCAAGTTCCTTCCCAACGTCGCACGACATGTACATCATCGTGGAGTCCTTGATACTGGCGATGGCTGCAGCCTTGATTTCATCCATCGGCAGATTGAGGTAGAGCCAGTTGTGGCCATCGTAGGTGTGGCGGTCGTATTCGATTTCATAGGTTTTCCAATACGGACGTGTGGGGTCGTTCATCAGCATGACGTAGTCGTCGATGAGGTTTTCGCCAATCATTTCTTCATAGAACTGACGCGGAGTGAACGTACGTGGCGTCTCGGTGTAGTTGCCGTTCGCATCCTTTGGCGCCCATGTGAACTGCGTGGGCGGTTCGCCGTAGACCATCACGAGTGCATGGTAGATTTCGGCAAGCATCGCCTCCTTCGTCCGTTGCAAGTCTGCCGACTTCTTGCCTGCCGATGCTTCCTCACGCAGTTGCAATCCGTCTTCGCGCAATTTCCGTTCGAGCAATGAGCGGAAACGTGCCGTGTTGTTGGCTGTGTACGTTTCGGGCATCACGCCTTTGGGCACCAATCCATACTTCATGACGAGGTCGGCAACGCCGGTAAATGTACCGCCGTCGGAAATGGGATGCTTGAACAACCACTCCACCGTCTTGTCGTCCATCGGTTTGCGATGGGTGTCAATCACGGCTTGCAGAAACAGGTTGGCTTTCTCCAATTGGTCGTAGAAGAAGAGATAGACTTGCGAAAACTCCATTTCGTGGAGATGCTTCTGGTTAATCATCTTGCTGCGCATCACGTTCAACCCCGTGAACAGCCAGCAGCGTCCGCTCGACTTTTGGTCGGTGATGCCCTTTGACGGCACGCTGTTGCTGAAATAAGTATTCTGCTCGCCTTGATTATCCTGATTGACAGCAAACGTGCGAATATCGTTGGCTGCCAATCCGTTACGAATGGCACGTTCAGCAGTCGACAACTTTCCGTTTGTTTGCAGACGGGAGAGCATTTCGGGAGAGATGTTGCCCTGTGCAAACAAGGAAAGGCCGGCAAACGTACAGCCCAACATCAGCATTGTTCTTTTCATCATGATTATGGATTTACAATTCGATTTAACAGATAGATAAACACGTTGACCACCCATGTGCCTGCC
>JAFLUS010000187.1 GCA_022508685.1 Prevotellaceae bacterium
TACCTTTTCTTTCGGAAAAAGTCTTTCATCAGTTGGGCACATTCGTCAGCCAGTACGCCAGCAGTGACGGTGCAGCGAGGATGGAGGGCTTGGGGGGCAAAGCGTTGGAAGCCGCGCTTTTCGTCGGATGCACCATAGACGAGCCGCCCCAATTGGCTCCAACCGATGGCACCGGCACACATGACGCAGGGTTCGACCGTGACGTAGAGCGTGCAGCGGTCAAGGTACTTGCCGCCCAACTGCTCGGCTGCCGCCGTGATGGCTTGCATTTCGGCATGTGCCGTCACGTCGTGAAGGGTTTCTGTCAGGTTGTGTCCGCGACCGATAATGCGTCCGTCGGCAACCACAACGGCACCGACAGGTACTTCGTCGCGTTGCAGGGCTTGTTGGGCTTCAGCAAGTGCTTCTCGCATCCAGCGTTCATCTTCGTTGAGCATAAGGATAAATGTTGAATTGGTGCAAAGTTAGGAAAAGTTTTCGTTATTTCGAATTATCTGTGTAACTTTGCAAGGAACAAACGGCAAAGATGGGCGAACTGATTACACGAAGGATACATTTGTCGCAGGTAGATTCTACCAACAGCGAGGCACGGCGGCGCATCGCGCAAGGCGAATGGTTGCCCGAAGCCACACTGATTGATGCCGACTGCCAAGTGGCAGGACGCGGACAGGGCAGCAATTCGTGGGAATCGGAAGCAGGACAGAACCTGCAGTTCTCCATCGTGTGTCGTCCGGCAGCATTCGTTCGTCCGGCGGCACAATTCGTTTTGAGCCAATGTATCGCATTGGCAGTGGCGGAAGCGGTGGACGGCAACGTAAAATGGCCCAACGACATCTACATCGGTCATCGCAAGGTGAGCGGTACGCTGATAGAATGCGACTTACGCGGAGGACAGATTGAGGCGTGTATCATCGGAACGGGCGTAAATGTCAATCAGACAGCCTTTCGCAGCGATGCGCCCAATCCCGTTTCACTGCGCCAACTGTCGGGCGTGGAGCACGACCGCGAAGCCTTGCTGCAACAGATTGTCCGAAACTTCGCCACCTATTACGACCTGTTGCGCAACGGAGACGCCGCCACCATTCAGCAACGATACCGCCAACGTCTCTACCGCCGCGAAGGCTGGCACGCCTATGCCGATGCCAACGGCACATTCCGCGCCGCCATTGCCGACATCGAACCTTCGGGACATCTCATTCTGCTGACGGAAGCGGGCGAACGGCGACGATACGAATACAAGGAAGTCAAGTTCCTGATAGCCTCTACGGACTGAACCACATTGCATTATGGATACCAAACAAATACGGATTGCCGACTACCACTACGACTTGCCCGACGAGCGCATTGCCAAATTTCCATTGGCTGAACGCGATGCGAGCAAGTTGTTGATTTACCGCCACGGCACGGTAACCGAAGACCGCTTTTCGGCATTGCCCGACTATCTGCCTGCGGGTGCGCTGATGGTGTTCAACAACACGCGCGTCATCCAAGCCCGCCTTCATTTTCGCAAACCATCGGGTGCCCTCATCGAAGTCTTCTGCATGGAACCCTTCAGCCCACTCGAATACCAACAGAACTTTGCGCAACGGCAGCAGGTGGAGTGGCTGTGCATGATTGGCAATCTCAAGCGTTGGAAAGAAGGCGTGCTCACGCGGCAGGTGGAAATACGCAATACAGCCGACGCCAATGCTCCCGTCCGCATCGTCACCCTCTGCGTGGAGCGCTTGCCTCACACGGAAAACTCCACGGGCACCAACCATCGCGTGCGCTTTTCGTGGGATGCCGACGACCTCTCCTTTGCCGACATTCTCGACGCCATGGGCGAACTGCCCATCCCACCCTACCTCAACCGCGAAACACAGGAAAGCGACAAGCAGACGTACCAAACCGTCTATTCCAAGATTAAAGGCAGCGTGGCTGCGCCAACGGCAGGCCTGCACTTCACCGACCGCGTGCTGCACGCCCTCGATGCCGCAGGTATTGACCGCGAAGAACTGACGCTCCACGTCGGTGCCGGTACGTTCAAGCCCGTCAAGTCCGACACCATTGCCGACCACGAGATGCACTCCGAGTACATCGTCGTCCGTCGGCAGACCATCGAAAAACTCATTCGCCACGGAGGCGAAGCCATTGCCGTCGGCACCACTTCCGTCCGCACCCTCGAAAGCCTCTACTACATCGGCACGAAATTGGCAACGAACCCCGACGCGACGGAGGACGAACTCGCCGTCCGTCAATGGGACTGGATGACGCCAAAGGGCAACGACATCGACACCACCGCTGCCCTGCAGCACATTCTCGACTACCTCGACCGCCACGGACTCGATGCGCTCCACACCGCCACGCAGATTATGATTGCACCCGGTTACGAATACAAAATCGTCAAGCGCATCGTCACCAATTTTCACCAACCGCAGTCCACGCTCTTGCTCCTCGTTTCCGCCTTCGTACACGGCGACTGGCGCACTATCTACGACTACGCGCTGACCCACGATTTCCGTTTCCTCTCCTACGGCGACTCCTCGCTGCTCATTCCTTAAGCCACTTATTCACAAACATAGACAAACTCATGAAAAAACTACACACCCTCGTCCTCCTGTTGAGCCTGTCGTTACCCCTTGCGGCACAGACGACATCATGGACGGCCGACAACGGCAACGGCACTTTCACCAATCCACTCTTCTACGACGAATTCAGCGACCCCGACATTCTCCGCGTCGGCGACGACTACTACCTCGCCGGCACCACCATGCACACCGTTCCCGGACTCGTCATCCTCCACAGCAAGGACCTCGTCAACTGGGAGAACGTCGCCTATTGCTTCGACCGCTTCGATTTCGACGACGACAACTTTGCTCTCCGCAATCATCAGGAAATCTACGGACAAGGCATCTGGGCACCCTGCATCCGCCACTATGACGGCCGCTTCTACGTCTATTCCAACATCAACGGCAAAGGCCTGCAATGCTATACGGCTGAAAAAATCGAAGGCCCGTGGCGTCATATCAACATGAAGGGCAACATCTACGACCTCGGCGTACTCTTCGACGACGACGGCCGCGTCTATGCCATCCACGGCTACGGCACCGTCAAATGCACCGAACTCAAGCCCGACATGAGCGGGCCTGTCGAAGGCAGCGAGCGCGTCATCATTCCCGAAGGCAACGGAGTGGGCGAAGGACATCATGCCTACAAAATCAACGGAATGTACTACATCATTTCCACCGACTACCTGCCCAACGGACGCACCCTCTGCTCACGCTCCAAAAGCATCTGGGGCCCCTACGAAACCCGCGTCATCACCGCCGACGAAACCTACGGCTACCACGCTGCACCCCTCACGCAAGTGAAGGGACGCATCCTGCCCGACGGCTCCGACTTCCGCATCGGCCCGCTCGACAAGAACGCCACCGCCTGCACCAACGCCCATCAAGGCGGCATCGTGCAAGCCACCGACGGCTCGTGGTGGGCACTGCTCATGCAGGACTTCCACTCCATCGGACGCACCGTCTGCCTCATGCCCATCACGTGGAAAGACGGGTGGCCCATGATTGGTCTGGAAGGCAACCTCGGACGCGCACCCCGCACATGGTTCAAACCCGGCACGTCGTTCGATAACGGAACACTCACCGAGAGCCTCACCGTCACGCCCCATGCACCCTACGACCGCAGCGACAATTTCGACGGACGCCAACTCGGTCGCATTTGGCAATGGAACCATAACCCCGACGACACCATGTGGAGCCTCACGGGCGGTCGTCTGCGTCTGCACACCCAACCCGCCGAGCAACTGATGTGGGCACGCAACACCCTCACACAACGCGTCATCGGTCCCCGCAGCATCACCACCGTCCAACTCGACGTCCGTCACCTGAAAGACGGCGACGTGGCAGGACTCGGCAACATCAACGTGCCCTGCTCATGGATAGGCATCGTGAAGAACCAAGACACCAGCGGCAAGACCTACACCCTCACCGCCTTCGAGCAACTCACCAACGACACCGTCCGTCTGCAAGTCGAACTGCCGAAACACCAAATCTGGTTGCGCAGCATCGGTCAATACGACGACAACCTCGCGCAATACGCCTACAGCACCGACGGCAAGACCTTCACCACCCTCGGTCGCCCCATGCCCCTCAGTTACCAACTCATCACGTTCCAAGGTTCGCGCCACGCCCTCTTCGCCTTCAACACGAAAGGGCAGCGAGGCGGCTATGCCGAATTCGACAACTTCACCGTTGAAGAACCCGATGCCGACCGCTCCGCCAACATCCCCTACGGAAAGACCTTCCGCATCATCAACCGCGCCACCCAACGACCCGCACACGCCACTCCGCACGGCGTTCTCTACGACACACACGCTTCCAACCATTCTCCGCAGACCCTCTTCCGCATCATCGACCACGGCAACGGACGCGTCAAACTCCAATGTGCCGACGGCCGCTACCTCATGGTGTCGGGCGACGGACTGCCCGGCGATGTCCGCTTCACCACCAATCCCGACGAAGCCGAACTCTTCCTCTGGCAAGACTATCTCAACCACGACTTCATGCTCTTCTCGCTCCGCAACCACCGCTACATCGGCAAAAGCCCCACCACCGGCAGCCCCTACGGCATGGACTACACCGGAGCCGACCCCGCCCGCATAAACGGCGCCGTCCTCCATTGGGAAGAACAAGCGGAATAATATTTTCGTTCACCTCCCCGCTCATTTCTCGCTGCTTACACATCGAGAAATTCGTACGCATCAGAGGTTTCATTGCGACGCATCGGAAAGTTTATTGCGATGCGTCGCAATT
>JAFLUS010000188.1 GCA_022508685.1 Prevotellaceae bacterium
CCCGCATCAAGTCGGCAATTCTTGCCCGTGCAGCCGTGAACCCACGTTTCCGCACACTCAAAATCGGTATCATGGGCTGCATCGTCAATGGACCGGGCGAAATGGCGGATGCCGACTACGGCTATGTGGGTGCGGCGGCAGGTAAGGTCAGCCTCTACAAGCAGAAAACGTGCATCGAGAAGAACATTCCCGAAGCCGAAGCGGTGGAACGCCTGTTGCAATTCATCGAAAACGATTTATCGGACGATGCGTGCGTGACTTTGGAGGAAAAATCGTAACTTTGCGCGAAAATATATATAAGAATATGGAACAGACATTGTTAGTCTACAACACGCTGACACGCAGAAAAGAAGCATTCAAACCGCTCCACGCCCCGTTTGTGGGGATGTACGTGTGCGGCCCTACGGTATATGGCGACGCGCATCTCGGTCATGCACGCCCTGCCATCACCTTCGACGTGATATTCCGCTACCTGAAGCATTTGGGATATAAGGTGCGCTACGTGCGCAACATCACCGACGTGGGTCACCTCGAGCACGATGCCGACGAGGGCGAGGACAAGATTGCCAAGAAGGCACGGCTGGAGCAGTTGGAACCGATGGAGGTGGCGCAGTACTACACGAACCGCTACCACGAGGCAATGGCTGCACTCAATGTGTTGCCGCCCAGCATCGAACCCCACGCAACGGGACACATCATCGAGCAAATTCAGTTGGTGAAGGAAATTCTTGAACGTGGCTACGCTTACGAAAGCAATGGCTCCGTCTATTTCGACGTGGTGCGCTACAATCAGGACTACCATTACGGCGTGCTGTCGGGACGCAATCTCGATGACGTCGTCAACAACAGCCGCGAACTGGCGGGTGTGGACGAGAAGCACAACCAAGCCGACTTCGCCCTGTGGAAAAAGGCGCAGCCCGAACACATCATGCATTGGCCCAGCCCGTGGAGCGAAGGTTTCCCCGGCTGGCACTGCGAGTGTACGGCAATGGGACGGAAGTATCTCGGTGCGCATTTCGACATTCACGGCGGCGGCATGGATTTGGTCTTTCCTCACCACGAGTGCGAAATTGCACAGGCGGTTGCCAGCCAAGGCGATGCGATGGTGACGTACTGGATACACAACAACATGATTACGATTAACGGGCAGAAGATGGGCAAGAGCCTCGGCAACTTCATCACGTTGCCAGAGTTCTTCGCCGGTACGCACGAAAAGTTGGAGCGTGCCTACAGCCCGATGACGATACGTTTCTTCATTCTGCAAGCCCACTATCGCTCGACGGTCGACTTCAGCAACGAAGCACTGCAAGCAGCCGAAAAGGGATTGGAACGACTGTTGGATGCCTATCGCACGTTGACGACAATTTCGCCGAATTCATCGGGAAATTCAGAGCAAGTGACGATGGACTACGTCAACGATTTGCGCCAAAAGTGCTACGATGCGATGAACGACGACTTCAGCACCCCGAATGTCATCAGTCTGCTGTTCGATGCGACACGTGTCATCAATTCGGTTGCCGACAAGAAAATGGCGATTTCAACGGAAGTTTTGAAGGCATTGACCGATGTTTTCGACCTTTTCGCGTTCGATTTGCTCGGTCTGCGAAAGACGGCGAATGCAGCAAACGCCGATGCTGGAAACGATGCGCGTGAAGAAGCCTACGGCAAGGTGGTCGACATGCTGCTTGAACAACGGATGAAGGCGAAAGCCAATAAAGATTGGGCAACCAGCGACTTCATCCGCGACCAGTTGGCTGCATTGGGCTTTGAAGTGAAGGATACGAAAGACGGCTTTTCGTGGAAACTGAACCGCTAATCCTTTGAACCATCAAAAAACGTCGAATTCATCGGTAATTTTATGGAAAAGACAACGCGAATTATCATGTTCATTTCCTTCATTGCCTGCATCATCTGCTTGGGAATGGGCATCTATATGTCGGTCGTGCTGCGCGACGCCTTCTCCTATGCCGTGGCGGTGCTGTTCTTCTGCGCCACCATTTGGATGGGAATGAACATTCTGAAAAATCGGAAAAGCAAACAGGAATAGGCACGACCTTGTGCCTATTGAATATTGCACAGAAACGTGCGCCATCCATTTCGGACGGCGCACGTTTCTATTTCATAATGGCGGAACTTGCACCCGATTGTTCGCCAACTTCGTTTCCACGCTGCACTTTCTTGCCATAGCCGAAGGTGTAGGTTACGGAGAGGTTCAGTCGGGCGTGTGAAGTAGTTCCGAAGTTGGTTCTGTGTTCCTTGTAGAGTGGTGTTTCGAGGTATGTGTCGGCGCTGTCCCAATGGGTGTTGAAGATGTTGTATGCAGTCAGGCGGATGTTCCAGTCGGAGTTTGCCCAACCTGCCGATGCTGCATAAAAATCTCGCGACCGATGTGTTCTCGGAGAATTGGAGAACATCGTCTTCTGCGGTGTCTGATAGAATGCTTGGAAATAGAGTTGGTTCAGATAATAGATGACTTGCGCCGTGACTTGAAACGGATTGTAGTTTTTCTTGAATATTCCCGTTGAACGATTGAAACACTGCTCGGGCGTTACGTAGAACTGCAGATTGTTGTCCAAGAACTTGACGTTGGCAGAAACGCCGATTTTGCCTTGAACAAAGTTGCCGTCGTTGATGTAGGTTCGCAACAATGCACGTCCGCCGTCGTAGGGGACGTATGCCGTCATTTGCCGGTCGAAGAGTTCAAAAAAGTTGCCATAGGCGTTGAGGTTGAACTGATTGGAGGGCATCCACGCGTAAGCGAGTTGGAAGGTGATGTGGCGCGAATTGCTGAGCAACGGGTTGCCTGTCAGATACATAAACTCGTTGTCGCGCAGCAAGTCCGATGCCTTTGCGTCAATGCCCGGTGTATTGTTGGCATATTGGAAATATGTTGATATGGCGTGTCGGGAATGGGGTGCGTAGCGCAGATTGACGTGGAGGAATGGATAGGTGTCGGTGTTCTTGATGCCGTTGATGTTGCTTTGTTCCCAACAGATGCCTGCATCGGTGTAAAGGTTGATTTTCTGTGTCTGGAGTTGGTAGCACAACAATCCCGCTGCGAACGCATTGTGAAAACGGTCGGAATAGACTGCGTTGCCCGAGTACCAAAGGCGGTTGATGTAGTCGCCTCCGTTGATACCCAACATCAGGGTGTGGATGTTGGCAAACTGCTTGTTGAGATAGGCATCCACGCGATAATGATAGGCGTTTTCGCGGGCTTTGCGAATAATCGGGTCGGGAGCGGCCGACGTGGTGTATGTCAGCGTATTGTTGTTGTGCGTGTATGAGAACTGCGGGGCAGCGTTGACGGAGAAATGATTGGGCAGGGCAAAATAGAATGTTCCCTGATAACTCAAGGAATTGCTGTGCGACGGGTTGCGGCGGTCGAACGTGTAGTTTTCAGCCATGCCGGGAGAGTAGGTAAGCACACCGCTCTGATGCTGAATGGGATAAGCCGAATGGCTGTATCCCAACGTGTTGCGGATTTGTATTTTCTCGGAATTGTAGGTCGCGCGGAACGTCACGGGGTATTGGTTTTGTTGGAAATGGGCGTTGTCGGCAAACTCGTTGCGTGCGAGGACGACGTCCGAGCCGTCTGCATCTTTCAGCGAATAGATGCCTTCGGTGCTGTATGCCGTGTGGCGGTTGTCCCAATTGTTGGCTGCAACGAACAGGTCGTAGGTCAGTTTCTTGTATGAAAATTTCGTGAATACATTGACTCTTGACGACAGCCCGGTCAGGACATTTTCATCAGCCGAAAGTTTGGTATATCCGCCATAGGCATATTCTTGGACGATGATGTGGATGGCTCGCATCGCTCCTCGAAAACGCGGGTCGGTAGGGAATTCGAGGTACTCTACTTTACGCACGTCAGTCGTGCGCAACCCTGCCATATCCTCTTGTGATGCCGGCATGTAGTTGATGAATACGGAAACCGCTGCACCTGCATTGTCCGTGACGGCATTGTCTGTCGGATTGATTTGTATTTGAGGAATGGCCATTTTCCGCAGAAGGTCGATGGCGTCTTGCGCGGCATTTTTCTGCTTAATGGAAGGGAAGTATGTCGTAGCGGTTGGCGATGTGCTTTGCATTTGTGCTTCCACCACCACTTCGCTGAGTGTCTTTGCATCCAATGAGTCGGTCGGTTCCGCATGTTGGGCGAACGCCAAGTGCGGCAGGAAGAATAGGACAAGAATGCTCTGTTTCATATGATTAGTTTACGTTTGATATAAAGTTGAATAAGCATGAACGCGTGGCACTGATATGCCACATCTTTAATTGGAGGTTGTGAGAAGACCTAATAATAGAAGAATGTGGAAACAGCCCACGCGATACGCGCGAACCATTACACTTTCTTGCTATTATTGAAAGTTTCTCACATTTCCAATTACAAGAAGAGCATAACGCTTCGTTATGTGATACTATGTCTTGTCTATTGTTGTAGACGATGCAAATTTACACCATTTTGTTTAATTGCGCAAACATTCGTTGTGAAATGATGATTTTTCGTGTGCATAAACGTTTTTCGGCGTGCGCACAAACGTTTTTAGTTTTATGCATAAACGTATAGAGGCGTATGCGCACGCCTAAAAACGTTTGTGCATACGCCTTTTTGAGTAATTGAAAGGCTTGATTTTCAGAGTGATAAAAAACGCGCGCCGATGAGGCTCTTTTTCCTACATCCTGATGCGGAGTTTCTTGCCGTCGTAGTGGACGGTCTGCACGTTGTCGGTGCCGATGAGGCGGATG
>JAFLUS010000189.1 GCA_022508685.1 Prevotellaceae bacterium
TAATTTTTCACAAATTCATGGCAACTTCTTGCTTATGCGGCATTTTCTATGTAATAACGCCGCAGATTTTGCGGCGTTATTGCAGCCGTCGTTCTGCTTCGTCGAGCACGGCGAAGAGTTCGTCGACGGATTCGGCACGGAGCATGCGGACGCGCGTCTGGCGGAAATCGGGAATGCCTTTGAAGAGGGGAGAGGCTGCGAGGTGACGACGCACGTGGATGATGCCGCCCAGTTCGGTGGCCTTCCGTGGGCAGTCGGTGCGCTGCATCGAACCGGCAATGCTTTCGCGGATTTGCCGACGGAGCACGTCGAATTTCCATGCCGTCGTCATGTCGTCGGGAAGGCTGCCGGTGTCGAGATACGAGCGGATTTCGCGGAATATCCACGGACGGCCGAAGGTGGCGCGTCCCACCATTACGGCATCCACGCCATAGCGGTCGAAGCATTGCGCTGCCTTTTCGGCGCTGTCGATGTCGCCGTTTCCGATAATGGGGATGTGCATTCGCGGGTTCTGCTTCACGGCACCGATGAGCGTCCAGTCGGCTTCGCCCGTGTACATCTGGCTGCGGGTGCGGCCGTGAATGGTGAGGGCTTCGATGCCGCAGTCCTGAAGTTGCTCGGCAAGTTCGACAATGTGTTTGGAGTCGTGGTCCCAACCGAGGCGGGTCTTGACCGTCACGGGCAGTTGCACGGCACGGACGACGTTGCGGGTGATGTCGAGCAGCAGCGGAATGTTGCGCAACATGCCTGCGCCTGCCCCTTTGCCCGCCACTTTCTTCACAGGACAACCGAAATTGATGTCGAGCACGTCGGGATGGGCTTCGGCTTCGACCATGCGGGCTGCCTCGACCATAGAGTCGACGTCGCGGCCGTAAATCTGTACGGCTACGGGGCGTTCGCTGTCGGACACCCGAATCTTCTCGAGCGAGCGGTTGACGTTGCGAATGAGTGCGTCGGCACTGACGAACTCGCTATATACCATTGACGCACCGAACTCGCGGCACAGGTGGCGGAAGGCTTTGTCGGTTACGTCCTCCATCGGTGCGAGAAACACGGGGCGATGTCCAAAATCGATGTCACGGATTTTCATAACAGTCTTCTTCTATATTCGTTAAGCGGCGCAGGCAGCGTTGCACTTCGTCGGCTGCAAATCCGCGTTGGGCGGCAAAGCGCATCAGTTTCGCCATGCGTTCGTAGTCGTTGCGGGCTTTGACGGAGCGCATTTTTGCTTTCAGGAGTTCGGTGAGCCGCTCGTCGTTCTCTTCGTCGGCGATGCCGGCGAGGGCGTCGGCAATCGTGGCATCGGCTATGCCGCGTCGGTGCAGTTCGAACTCGATGCGCCGGCGTCCCCAACGATTGTACTGCGACTTGTCGTGAACGAAGGCGCGTGCATAGCGTTGCTCGTCGACGTAGCCTTCCGTCAGCAGCCGCTGCAGCAGCCGTCGGTCGGCACCTTCGGGCAAATCCCACGACTGCATCTTCCGACGCATGTCGTACAGACATTGCTCCGATGCGGCACAGAGTGCGGAGAGGCGTTGCCAAGCCGCTTCCTCGGTCATGGGTTTGCGTTGCCGTTCCATGTTGCTTGCAGTATTCTGGGGCGGTCGAAGGCGTCTGTCTTCACCGCCACGTCGTCGTAGCCCGCCTTTGCCACGAGTGCGGCGGTGGCGTCGGCATGGGCTGCATTGAGTTCAAAGAACAAGTGTCCGCCGCGGCTGAGGCAGTGCTGCGCGTGGCGTGCGATGGCGGCATAGAAGCGCAGAGGGTCGTCGTCGGGGACGAAGAGTGCGCTGTGCGGTTCGAAGTCGAGCACGTTGCGCTGCATCGTCGCGGCTTCGCTCTGGCACACGTAGGGCGGATTGCTGACGACGGCATCGAATGTCCCGACCGCGCCTGCTGCAGCGGAAAGTGCGGCGGGGAAATCGGCAGCGAGCACGTCGTGGCAGATGAAATGAACGTCGAGTGCCAGCGTGTCGGCATTCTTGCGTGCGATGCGCAGTGCGTCGTCGCTGTTGTCCACTGCCCACACTTCGCTGCCGGGCAAGTGGTGGCGCAGGGCGAGGGCGATGCAGCCGCTGCCTGTGCAGAGGTCGAGCACACGTTGCGGACGATGCGTCAGCACGTTTGCCACGAGTTCTTCGGTTTCCGGCCGCGGAATGAGTACGCCGGGGGCGACACCGATGTGCAGTCCGCAGAAGGGGGCGATGCCGAGGATGTATTGTATGGGTTCGCCGTCGGCTGCCCGACGTGCCATTTGTTCCAACCGCAACTTCGTCTGCGTCGGCAGCCGGTCGGCTTCTCCTGCCAGCACTTGCGCCGTCGTCAGGTGGGCTTCGTACTCCAGAAGCATCAGCATCAGTGCACGCGCTTCGCCCGTCGGGGCAAGCAGTTGACAGAGGGTGCGGTGGAATTCCATTCGGTCAGTTTTTCAGTCGGAAAAAGGCTTTGGCATGGGGATAGAGCCACTGCGTCAGACCGAAGATGAGGACGGCGGCAAGGAGTCCCGCTATCGAGTCGACGGCGTAGTGCGCCTTCACATAGACGGTGGCGAGGACGAGCATCACCCAGAAGGGCACGAGCACCCAGAACAGCAGGCGCGAACGGCTTTGCCATGCCAGCATCATGCAGACGGTCGACATGCCGACGTGGCTCGACGGAAAGGCTGCCGTGGGGCGTTCGCCGGCTTCCTGTGCCACGAGCACCATGCGGCTGAAGAATCCCCGCACTTCGATGGGCAGCACGTCGGTGTGTTCCCTGAAGTAGTGTCCCATGGCGGGAAACTCGGGGCGGCGGGCGGCTTCTTCGCCGAGTGCGCAGTAGTAGTATTGCGGCCCTGCCACGGGCAGGAATTCAAAGATGAAGTAGAAGATGAAGAAACTGGCGAGGAAGATGAACGACGCACGTTGGAAATCGTCGTAGCGTGCGCAGAAATAGAAGGCGATGACGGCCAGCATCAGGTAATAGTAGGAATAGTAGCCGCAGTGGAAGGCTTCGTACCAGAAGGTGCCGTTCATCCATCGGCTGAACTCGATGCTGGGTTCGCAGCCGAACAGCGTCCAGTCGGCAGCCGCAAACAGGTGGTCTTGATAGTTGAACTGCTTGCAGAATTCATACGTTTCCGGGTACCACTGCACGAGGCAGAAGAAGAGCGGGGCGATGCGCAGCAGGATGGTGGCGCGACAGGGGCGGAAATGGTAGATGAAGTTGGCGAGCACGATGTAGACGAGCACGCCGACGCGCCACATCAGCATGTCCTGTGGCTGGTTGATGCCGTTCCACCATACGCACAGCATCACGGTCGTCACGACCATGTAGATGAGCGTCACGATTTCCACGCTCATCAGTCCGTTTTCGCTCTCTCGTTGAAAGAATTTGCCCATACTTATTGAGAAGAAATGTTGTGTTTACAGCCAGCCCTGCTCCTTGTACCACTTCACGGCCTCCCGTGTGCCGCGACGCAGCATCCACTGCGGTTCGTAGCCAAGTTCGGTGCGCATGGGTTCGATGTCGCAGTTCCAGTTGCGCTGCTTCATGATGCGGTATTTGTCGCCGTTGAGCGTCGAGGGCTTGCCTTGCAGACGGGAGAAGAACTCCGACACGGCGCACACGCAGCGCAGGAACCACACGGGTGCCGTCACGTGGAGCACGTGTTTCACGCGCATCGCCTCCTGCAGTTCGTCGCTGAACGCCCGCGAGGAGTATGCCACGCCGTCGCTCACGTGGTAGACGTGGCGGTTGATGTCGGCTGCGGTGCCGTCGGTAGCCTTCGCCACGGCGGCATAGATGGCACCGACGAGGTCGGCAACGTAGACGAAGGTGATTTCCTGCTTGCGGTAGCCGACGGCAAAGTCCACGTGCTGGCGAATGCTCTTCGCCATCAGGAAATAGTCTTTCTCGCGCGGCCCGTACACGCCCGTCGGGCGGAAAATGACGTAGGGGAACGCCGCGTCGAGCGACCGCAGATATTCCTCGCTCTTGAGTTTGCTGCGTCCGTATGCCGTGTTGGGGCACGGGCGGTCGTCGGCTCGCATCGCCGAATAGTCGCGTTCGCGAATGGGGCCGAGCACGCTCAGGCTGCTGACGTAGACGAAGAGCCGGGGCACCATGTCGAGTTCGCGCAGCGTCTCCACCAAGTTGACGGTGCAGTCGAAGTTGTTGCGGTCGAAATCGCGCTGATGCAGACACTTCGTCGCACCGGCAGCGTGGACGACGATGTCCCACCCTCCGTGCTGCTCGCGGAACTGCTGCAAATCGTGGCGCAGCATGTCGCGGCTGGTCATGTCGAGCGTCTGAAACTGCAAGCGCGTGTCCTGCAACCACTTCCGGCTGCTGCTGCCACGCACGCCTGCCCACACTTCCATGCCGCGCTGCAGACCCTCTTCACACAGGAAACTGCCGATAAAGCCGCTGGCACCGGTGATGAGGATTTTGGTCTGTTTTTCCATATTGACTTGTCAATTTCGATGCAAAGATAGCGATTTTCGGCTATTTTTCCGTATTTTCCGCAATGCGAAAGCAGATTTATCGGAGAAAATCGCTAAATTCGGCGCATAAAACATTTGTTTCCACACAAATACAGCACATGAAAACGAGTGTCGCACAAGGGCTTTCACGCTTATGCATAAACCTCAACACGCTTATGCACACGCCTGAATACGCTTATGCGCACGCCTGAAAACGTTTATGCGCACGCCGAAAAACGTTTATGCA
>JAFLUS010000019.1 GCA_022508685.1 Prevotellaceae bacterium
ACGCGACATTCCCTCATTGCCATGATGAATGGCAATGAGGGAATGATGCGAATGTCATCCGTGTGCTTATTCGTCGCCCAGATAGACTGCGAAACTGCGGGGATTGCCTGCGGGTGTCTTACCCCAAATCCAGAGTGTTTGCTCTGCCGACGATTGTGCGGATTTGAACACGCTTTCGAGGTCGGCAACGGTCTTGATGTTCTGATTGTTCACCTTCAGAATGATGAAGTCTTGCGGCATACCTGCATCTTTCAGACGTCCGGCATTGAGTTTCGACACTTGCACGCCGTAGGTGAGGTTCAGCGTCTTCTTCTGCGAATCGCTGAGTTCCTTGAATTCAGCACCGAGCACGTCGAACTTCTGCGTCTTCACCACGTTGGTCGTTCCTTTCGAGTTGCGGAAGGTGATGGTTGCCGTCCGTTCCTTCTTGTCGCGGATATAGCCTACAACGGTCTGCTCGCCCGGGCTGAACTTGGTGGTTGCTTCCTGCAATTCCGACATCTTGGTCACTTTCTTGCCGTCGATGGAAACGATGACGTCGCCTTCCTTGATGCCTGCGGCAGCAGCAGCACCGTCTTCCAATACTTCGGCAACGTAGACGCCGTCGTTCGTGCCGAAGTCAGCATTGAACTTCTCGTCTTCGTGACGTTTTGAGTCGATGTAGTTGTGCAAGTCCATGCCGCTGATGCCGAGCAATGCACGTTGCACCGTTCCGTAGGTCTTGAGGTCGTTCACGACTTTCTTCATGATGCTCACGGGAATGGCAAATCCATAACCTGTGTACGAACCGGTGTTGCTGTACAGCATCGCGTTGATGCCGACCAATTCGCCTCGGGTGTTGACCAACGCACCGCCGCTGTTGCCTTGATTGATGGCAGCATCGGTCTGAATGAACGACTCAATTCCGTTCTGATTCTTGCCGACGTGGCGAGCCTTTGCCGAAACGATTCCTGCCGTAACGGTCGAAGTGAGGTTGAACGGATTGCCCACTGCCAGCACCCACTCGCCCACTTTCAGTGCATCGCTGTCGCCGATGACAATGGCAGGCAGGTCGGTTGCATCAATCTTGAGCAGAGCGAGGTCGGTCGTGGAATCCAATCCGATGACACGTGCCGTGAATTCGCGGTTGTCGTTGAGCGTAATCGTGATGTCGTTGGCATTTTCCACCACGTGGTTGTTGGTCACGATGTAGCCATCGGTCGAGATGATGACGCCACTGCCGGCAGCCTCCTGCTTGGGCGTCTGCACCTGACGGCGTTGCTGTCCGTTGCCACCGCGACCGCCGCGGCCGAAGAAATCGCCAAAGAAATCTTCAAACGGGTCGTAGTATTCGATGGTGCGTGTCTGTCCGCCCAACGTGACTTTGATATAGACGACTGCATTGCACGCCTTCTCGGCTGCCTCGGTGAGGTCTACCGGTTGCGACGGCATGACGGCTGCACGCGGAGCCTCTTTCAGGAAGGTTTCGGTTTCGCCTCCGTCGGGAGTCGCAACGGTTTCAACTTGCGATTCAGCGGCTGAATGTTTCATCATTGCGGAGGTGGCAAATGCACTGATGCCACCTGACATCAGAATTGCAATGGCTGCAAACTGATACATTTTCTTTTTCGATTGTTTCATTGTTGTATGGTTTTAAGTTTGGAAATCCTAAATGAATTCTAACGCGAAATTAGAAGAAAGTTTACTGCCGACAAAACAAAACCTCGACTTTGCACACGCAATTGAACTTGTTTAACATAAAATACGCCCATTTTAACAGATATTACACATTTTAGTTGCGAATTTCGCAAGTAACATATCGAAAATGCGGAAAAAGGGCACGCAAACGATGCCGTCCGCAATCACGAACGGATTACGGACGGCATCATGGATATGGATACGTCAGTATCGTGCAGTTTACGACAGGAAACCGAGCAGCACACCGGCTGCAACAGCACTACCAATCACTCCCGCCACATTGGGGCCCATGGCGTGCATGAGCAGATAGTTGTGGGGGTCGGCCTTCAATCCTTCTTGGTTGGAGATGCGGGCTGCCATCGGCACGGCGCTGACACCGGCGTTACCAATGAGCGGATTGATTTTCTTTCCAGCCGGCAAGAAGAGGTTCATCACCTTGACGAAAATCACGCCACTGGCGCTGGCAATGACGAATGCGCAAGCACCGAGGACGAAGATGAGGATGGTGTCGAGGGTGAGGAATTCGCTGGCTTGCGTAGAGCAACCGACCGTCAGACCGAGCAGCATGACGACGATGTCGTTGAGGGCTGCACCGGCAGTCTTTGCCAAGCGGGTCGTCTTGGTGCTTTCCTTCAGCAGGTTACCGAAGAAGAGCATACCGAGAAGCGGAAGGCCGGAAGGCACGATGAAAGTCGTGATGAGCAGTCCGACAATGGGGAAGAGGATGCGTTCAGTCTGGCTGACTTCACGGCTTTTCTCCATGCGGATGAGTTTCTCCTTCTTCGTCGTCAAAGCACGCATCACGAACGGCTGAATCACCGGCACGAGTGCCATGTAACTATAGGCACAGACGGCAATGGCACCCATGAGGTTGGGCGACAGTTTGGACGACAGGAAGATGGCTGTCGGGCCGTCGGCACCACCGATAATCGCAATACCTGCAGCCTGATTGGGCTCGAAGCCCATCGCCAAGGCGATGATGTAGGCCCCGAAGATACCGAACTGCGCGGAGGCTCCGATGAGCATGAGTTTGGGATTGGCGATGAGTGCAGAGAAGTCAGTCATCGCACCGATACCGAGGAAGATGAGCGGTGGATACCAACCTTGACGTACGCCTTGATAGAAGAAGTTGAGGACGGAGTTGTCTTCGTAAAGCCCTATCTCAAGACCTGCGGCTTTGAAGGGAATGTTTCCCAAGATGATGCCGAGGCCGATGGGGATGAGCAGCAGCGGTTCGAAGTCTTTCTTAATGGCAAGCCAAATGAAGAAGGCACCGACGAGAATCATGATGATGTTCGCCCACTCCACATTGGCAAAGCCGGTGTAGGTGAGAAAGTCGGCAAACTTCTGACCGATGAAGTTCAGCGTTGATATTGATTCTAAAAACATGGTTCTAATCTTTTGTGTTCTTGATTACAAATCAGCGAGCGGCACGACATTATTCTATCGTCACCAGCACGGCGCCTTCCATGACGGTGTCTTCTTTGCTGACGCGGATTTCGGCAATCTTTCCGTCACGCTCTGCATCGATATTGTTCTCCATCTTCATGGCTTCGAGCACAACGACCGTCTGCCCCTTCGTCACAGCCTGTCCGACCGTCACTTTGATGTCCTTGACTGTGCCGGGGAGCGGAGCCTTCACTGCCGTAACACCTGCGGCAACGGCTTCTTGAGCGGCTTTCGGTGCTTCCACCGTCTTCACGGGTGCGGCAACGGCACGTACCACAGGCTTGGGCTGTGCGACGGGCTTATCCATCACGACATCGAACTCGACGCCGTTCACCTCTACTTTCGCAATGTTGTCCTCAATGCCGTTGATTTTTACATTATAGTCAACACCTTTGATTTTATAATTATATTCTTTCATAAGGATTCTGAATGATAGGGTTAGTTATTATGATGTACATCGGGAGTGTGGCGCAACATGTGGTCTTTGCTTTCCCAACTGGAGTTGTGGTGCTCGATGGTCAGCACGCCGCTCTCCACGTCGTGCATGTTGCCCATGTATTCGTGGAGTGCCATACCGATGACGGCAACGTAGTTCTCCATTTCGATACCTTTGGTCTCGGCACCGTCTTTTGCCATGATGACAATCTTCTCGGCACTTTCGTGGAATGCGCGGATGGCTTTCACGCGATTGAGTTTCGCGATGCGGTTGAGCGCCCATCCGAAAGCGAAGAAGAAGACGAACAGCAGGACGAGACAGCCGAAGACGATAGCCATTGAGATAATCGCCATCGCAAAGCCGTGGGGGTCTTGCTCTTTCCATTCGGCAATCTTGTCGTTACCCTTTCCGCCTACGGCGTTGGGGGCATTGGCAGTCACTTCGTTGGGTGCAGCATCGTGCCATTCATACGCATCCGCTTCCTTATTATATACGCGCGCGTAGGAGTGGCCGGGTTCCAACACTGGAACGGTGACGGAGTCGAGCAGCGTCACGCCGTTTCCGTCGTAGAGAGCGATGAAGTTCTCCTTCGTCGGGTCGAGTTGGAAATTCATGTGGAGCGTTCCGCGGTTCACGTTTCCGTCGGCAAAGAACGTAATGCGTTGCTTTCCGCCCAAGTTGGTGCGGCTGTCGCCTTTCGGAATCAACGACATCATGGCGATGCGTTCCGGAGCAGAGAGTTCTTCGTTGAGCACGGCACGGTCGGTGGTGAGATAGCAGTTGCGAATGTCGTGCGTGGTGTACGACGTGTTCAGAATCTCAATCCAACTGTGCGCTTCGCCATATTCATCCCTGTATTCTGCCAGCGGAGCCTTGCCGTCGCAGTGTGCGTGGTCGGCATCAGCCTGCATGCAGCACGCCGGAGCAGTCACATAGACTTCGTTGATTTTGAAGTCGTGTGCGCCTTGCGCCATCAGCGTTGCCGAGGTGATGAGGGCGAAGATGGATAATATATACTTTTTCATTGTTTGTCAGACGTTTAGCGGTTCTGTGTTCAATGGTTATGCAATCACCGCTTACAACGGAATGTTTCCGTGTTTCTTTGCAGGATTGGTCAGCGACTTCGTAGCGAGTTGCTCCAATGCGCGAATCACGCGGAAGCGAGTGTTGCGCGGTTCGATGACGTCGTCGATGTAGCCATACTTCGCAGCGTTGTACGGATTGGCAAAGAGTTTGGTGTACTCTTCCTCCTTTTCTGCGATGAATGCCTTTGCATCTTCGCCCGCTTCCTTCTTCGCCTTTGCTTCCTTCGCATAGAGCACGGCTACGGCTCCGCTGCCACCCATCACGGCGATTTCTGCCGACGGCCATGCGTAGTTGAGGTCGCCACGCAGTTGCTTACAACTCATCACGATGTGGCTGCCGCCATACGACTTGCGCAACGTGATGGTTACCTTGGGCACAGTGGCTTCTCCGTAAGCGTAGAGCAGTTTCGCTCCGTGCAGGATGACGGCGTTGTACTCCTGTCCCGTTCCCGGCAGGAAGCCCGGAACGTCGACAAGCGACACGATAGGAATGTTGAAGGCGTCGCAAAAGCGAACGAAACGTGCACCCTTGCGGCTCGCATTGCAGTCGAGCACACCGGCAAACTTGCTGGGCTGGTTGGCCACGATACCTACGCTGCGACCGTTGAAACGTGCGAAACCGATGATGATGTTCTGCGCATAGTTGGGCTGAACTTCGAAGAATTCGCTGTTGTCCGTGATGGCGCTGATGACTTCATACATGTCGTAGGCTTGGTTCGGATTGTCAGGAATAATCTCGTTCAGGCGGTCTTCCATGCGGTCAACGGGGTCGGTACATTCCACAATCGGCGTTTCCTCCTGATTGTTCTGCGGAATGTAACTCAGCAGTTGCTGAATCATGGCGATGGCTTCCTCTTCGGTAGCAGCCGTGAAGTGGGTCACACCCGACTTCGTGCTGTGCACGCTGGCACCACCGAGGCTTTCTTGGTCGACATCCTCGCCCGTCACCGTCTTCACCACGGCAGGACCCGTGAGGAACATGTACGACGTGTTCTCCATCATGAGCGTGAAGTCGGTCAGCGCGGGAGAGTAGACCGCACCACCGGCACAGGGGCCGAAGATACCCGAAATCTGCGGAATCACACCGCTCGCAAGAATGTTGCGCTGGAAGATTTCAGCATAGCCTGCGAGCGCGTTGATACCTTCCTGAATGCGAGCACCACCCGAGTCGTTGATACCGATGACGGGCGCACCCATCTTCATCGCCATGTCCATCACCTTGCAGATTTTCTCCGCCATCGTTTCGCTGAGCGAACCGCCGTTCACGGTGAAGTCCTGCGCGAAGACATAAACAAGGCGACCGTTGATAGTTCCTGAACCGACTACCACACCGTCGCCCAAATATTGCTTCTTCTCCATACCGAAGTTGTGGCATCGGTGGAGTTTGAACATATCGAATTCTTCAAAACTGCCTTCGTCGAGGAGCATCTGTATGCGTTCGCGTGCCGTGAACTTGCCACGGGCATGTTGCTTGTCGATGGCCTTCTCACCACCTCCGAGACGGGCTTTCTGACGGAGTTCAATCAACTCCTGTATTCTTTCTGTTTGTTTTGACATTGTTCTGAAAGTATTAAGTCTTATCGTATCACTTGTTCATCGGTTCGCACAGTTCGGTCAGGATGCTTGCCGTCGACTTCGGATGAAGGAACGCGATGTTCATCTGTTCTGCACCCGCACGCGGAGCCTTGTCAATCAGACGGATGCCCTTTGCGTCACATTCAGCCAACGCATTCTCCACACCGTCTTCGATAGCGAAAGCCACGTGGTGAACACCCTTGCCACCCTTTTCCATGAACTTGGCAATGGCGCTTTCGGGGCTCGTCGGCTCCAGCAGTTCCAGTTTCACCTCGCCCACTTTCAGGAAAGCAGTCTTCACTTTTTGGTCGGCTACCTCCTCCACGGCGTAGCACTTCAGTCCGAGCACGTTTTCAAAATACGGAAGCACCTCGTCGATGCTCTCCACTGCGATGCCCAGATGGTCAATACGAGAAATCTTCATAATGAGTCTTAATGGGTTTAATTTGACAATTATATTTTCGTTATTCGTTCATAGCCTTCCGACCATTCATTCTGCCGCTATTTCGTCTGCGGCACAAGATGTTGCAAATTTACGCAATAAATATCACCCGACGAAAAAATATGCAGAAAAAAATCCATAGCGACCCAATTTGCACCGATTTTCAGGGCTCGTGAAAAGCGGTTTTTCGGCGTGCGCATAAACGTGCCGAGGCGTGCGCATACGCGTTTTCAGGCGTGTGCATAAGCGTATTCACGTTTATGCGCACGCCTGACAGGGGTTGTGCATAAGGATTTTTCGCCGTCTGCCAATGCGGACTGACGGGTCATTTCTCAAAATGTTGGTAGTCCTTCGACGAACGCCATGCGCCGCCCCAGCGGAAGCCGTGGGCGATGAAAAGGCGATGGCAGAGGTCGTCGCGTGTGATTTTGTAGGGAAACTGACGGAGACGGTCGGCATAGGCTGTCGCCGTTGAGGGTTGCACCCACCGCGAACCGTCGCGACGCGTTTTCACACAGGGATTGTAGAGCGGATTGATGTCGACTGCCATACCGAGGGCATGGCGCGACAGCGTTTTCGAACCGGCTACGGCACGGAAGCAGAAGCAGGATGTGTTGTTGGCACGCATCGAACGTTCGTCGTCGGCATCGTAGTCGTCTACCAACTGCATCCGTTCGATGGGATAGCGATGGGCATAGAGTTCGCGGAAAATGTCGAGAAGGTCGGCTGCAATGGCTTTGTTGCACACCATTTCGCCCGTATGGACGCGCCCTTCGCGGTCGTAGTGGCTGACGCGCAGATAGCGCAGTTCGCTACGTGGCACCGTGCAATGGCGGGGGAAGGACTTGCCTTGCATCCGTGCAAAAACGGCATCGGGAATGGGTTCGGAACGGAACAGCGTATCGGTGGCCGTCTGTGCGCAGAGGGGTTGCACCACGAGCAGCGACAGGAGCAGCACGAGGGGGAGAAGGCAAGCGGTAGGTGCAGATGTCGCAACGGAGGGCTTGGCGATGCCGGTCGCATTCATGTTTCAAATACGTATTTGTCGGTAATGATGCTGTGGGTCGACGGATAGTAGAGGGCGATGCCGGGATGCAGCGCCATGGGTGCGCTCTGCTGGAAGAACGACAGCAGTTCACCATAGGAATGTTGCTCGGCATTGTAGACCACCCAGTGGGGCTGCAGCGTGCGATAGGTGCCTTCGAGTTGGGCGTGGCCGTGCGGTGCGTCGCCGCCATATTCGAGGGCGATGCCGGAGTGCGACATGATGGTGCGTGCGGCTTGGAAGTCGGTTTCGTTGCCGACAAACAGGTAGCGGCGGGTGCGCAGATAGTCAAGATGCGTCTTCTTCTTGCCGAACTTCTTGAGCGTCCACATTTGGAGATAAGCCAACGTACCCTTCACCAGTATGGCGGCACGAATCGGCAGCGAGTAAATCAGGCTGTAATATCCGAAGTTCTTGCTGAAGAAGATGAGCATCGCCTTGTAGAAGTTGTGGATGTAGCGATAGGTGCTCTTCTCCGTGCTCTCGCCCTTGTAGTGCAGAATGGGCGTGGGCAGGTAGTAGTTCTTCCAGTCGCGCTTGAGCAGACGATACGACAGGTCAATGTCTTCGCCGTACATGAAGAAATCTTCGTCGAGATAGCCGCTCTCGTTGAGGGCGTTGCGGCGAAGGAACATATAGGCACCGCTGATGATTTCAATCTCGTTTGCTTCGTCGACATCGAGGTAGCGCATGTAGTAGCGACCGAACGTGCGGCTGTAGGGGAGCAGCGATGCGAGCCCCGACATCTTGCAGAACGCCGTGAATGGGGTCGGCACGCCACGACGCGATTCCAACGCGAAGGTTCCGTCAGCCTTGAGCATCTTCACGCCCAGTCCTCCTGCTTCGGGATGGGCATCCATGAAGGCGACGCTTTCGCTCAACGTCCGTTCCGTCAGGAGCGTGTCGGGATTGAGCAGCAGCACATACTCGCCCGTCGAACGGCGAATGGCCATGTTATTGGCGCGGGCAAAACCCACGTTGTCTTTGTTCTCTATGAAATGTACTTCGGGATGTAGCGAGCGCAGATAGTCCACCGAACCATCGCTGCTGGCGTTGTCGACCACGTAGACTTCTGCATCAATTCCTTCTGCCGATTTTTCTACCGACAGCAGGCACTGATGCAAGTAATCGCGCACGTTATAGTTTACTATGATAATCGTCAGTTTCATCACTTTATTCTATAGATAAACGTATGTGCGCGGTTTTTAGTATAAAAACACGAGAAAAAGGCTTATGCTTGTTCATCGACATCGCCCATGTAACGGGCAATGGCAGAGGAGTTGGGACGGCAGTAGCAGAAGGTGGCAAGCAGCATGATGAGGGCGCAGAGCAGTCCGGTGGTGGAGAGGGTGAGATAGTAAATGGCGAGACAACCGGCTTGCACTTGCGACCACACTGCCAAGCGGATGGTGCTCCATCGGTAGTAATGGCGAAGGGCGGTGGCGTCGTCAGCAGTAGCGGGACGGCGTTCGAGATGCTTGCCCGCGTAGCGCGTGAGCAACGGAAGGGCAGTGACGGTGAGGAGGATAGCGACGATGTCGGCAACGAAGGCGGCATCGCGGTGGCCGTCGTCTGCCCAGATGCCGTTGGGCAGGAGGTCGGTCTGTCCCAAGACGACAACGAGGAGGGCTTCGGCAAGGCTGACGAAGAAGAGGGTACGGAGAGCGGTGTAAAGGCGGCGGGTCATATCGGCTGATTATGAGATGTTGAAGGGAACGCGGTTGACGATAGAGCGTCCGAGCGTGACTTCGTCGGTATATTGCAGTTCGTCGTTGATAGAGATGCCGCGTGCAAGCATCGTGACGTTGAGGTGGTCGAAGGCTTGCAACTTGCGGTAGATGTAGAAATTGGTGGTGTCGCCTTCCATGGTGGAACTCAGTGCAAGAATGACTTCACTGACATTGCCTTGGCTGACACGTTCGACGAGGGAGTCGATTTCCAACGCGGACGGGGAGATGCCGTCCATGGGCGAGATGACGCCACCCAACACGTGGTAGAGTCCATGGTACTGCGTGGTGGCTTCGATAGCAAGCACGTCTTGGAAGTTTTCGACGACGCAGACGATGCTGCCGTCGCGCTGTGGGTTGGCGCAGATGGCGCAGATATCGTCGTCGCTGATGTTGTGGCAGACTTGGCAGTGCTTCACGTCATGTCGCAGAGTGGTGATGCTCTGTGCGAACTGGTCGACCATGCCTTCGTCGAGTTTCAGCAAATGCAGCACCAGACGCAAGGCAGTCTTGCGTCCGATGCCGGGCAGTTTTGCAAACTCATTGACGGCACGGTCGAGCAGTGCGGATGAGTAGGATGATGTCACGTGGCGTAGATTATCGTACCATGATTTTCTTTCCGGCTACGATGTAGATGCCGCGTGGCAGTTGCGTCTGCGGCGTCCATGCGTCAGCCACGCGTCGTCCGGTGATGTCGTAGACGGCAGTGTCGGCATGGCGTGTGTCGTTGCCAACGTGGTGAATGGCGGTCTCGTCGTCGGTGTCGAATCCGCGCAGATAATAGAGACGGAAATTGTCGGCCTTGTACCAGTGTCCGGGCTTGATGCCGACGGTGAGGGCGTCGCCTTCGTGGATTTCAATGTCGTCGATGACGGCATCCGTCAGGTAGTATTTTCCGAACTCGTGTGCATCGATTTCCACTTCCTTGTCGTTGGCAAAGAGGGTGACGGTGTGTTCGGGTTCAGTACCGACTTGTGCGGTAAGACGATAGACGCCGGGAGTGAGGTTCTCGACGGTCTGCGAAACGCCGTTGCCTGTCTGCGATGAACTGATGTAACTATAGAGGAGATACTTGCCGTCGGCTCCGACACCGCGGTAGGTAGTGTTGCTTGCGTCGCGCACGCTGACGCCTGTGCCGTCGGCTGTCCAACCTTTCACCGTACCTTCTTCGAACGAGGGATTGGCGAGCAGACCGGTCATATCCAGTTCGACGTTCTGCAAGTTGGTGCGCAGGTGGTTTTGTGCCTCAGCCACTGCGGCTTGCAACTGCGTCACGTAGTCGGTGATTTCACGTGTCGTGGTGTAGGGACGTGTAGTGAAGACGACTTGTGCGGCTGCGATTTGGTCGAGCAATTGGGCGAGCGTCGTCTTGTCCATCACGCTGCTGCGCATGTCAACGACGGCTTTGGCTTCGCTGATGGCTGTACCCAGTTTCAGGTAGGCGTTATCCATCGACGTTTCGGAGTTGGCGTCGAAAGTAGCGGTAACGCCCGTTGCGGTGAAGTATCCGTGGAAGGCATCGACGATGTCGCCGGCTGTTGCCTTGACGAATTTCTGCGTAGCGGCATCATTGAGGATGTAAACATCGGCGGGTGCGTCCATCGTCGTGTAGGTGCCGACGACTGCGGGGTCAGGATTTTCAGCAGGTGCTGCCACGACGTTGACGTTGCCTTCTGCCGCAATCGTCACGTTGTCGGCGGAGGAGGTCATCAGCAGGTAAGTGCATCCGGCGTTGAGCGTCGTCACGAGTGTCGTGTGGTTGCGGATGCCCGATGTCGAGTGGCTGTCGATTTGCTTTGCCACCATGCCGGCAGGGACGGGTGCCGTGAAGGGTGTGGTGACGAGATACCAACGCAGCGGCTCGATGTTGAGCGTCAGCGATGCCTTGGCAGCCTTGATGTCGGTGCGCGGTGCGAAGTCGTTGCCGGCTTGCAGCACAATGGCGTCGGCAGTGCTTTCGCCGGTGCCGACCTTGACGATGTTCACGCCTGTGGCTGCGGCATCGGATGCCACGTAGTAGAGTGCGTTAGGTTTGCCGTCAAACCGCTGCACCTTCCCCACTCCCTCGACTGCCGTCAGGTCGTAGCCAATGGCAGAGGTGTTGCGGTTGGCAAGCGTGACGAACTGCGTGGCGTTCCACTTTCCGGTGTAGGTCAGTATCTTGTCGTCGCCCAAGTTGGCAGACATGGCGTCTGCATCCTTTCTGACGAAGCGCACGAGCGTGTCTACGCCCTCGATGTCGTTCTGCACATAGGTGTTGCTGCGCGAGGTGAGCGGATTGCGCAGTACGGCGTAGTAGAGTTTGCCCGGTTCGATGCCGGCATTGCCCGACGTGGTCAGGCTGAACGTCATCTGTCCCGTGCTGTTGGGGTCAATCACGACGTTGGTTGCCGTACGTTCAATCAGACTGGTGAAGGTCACGCCTTCGTCGTCGCTCACGAACACTTGCAGACGTGGCGAATCCTTGTAGGGGAACGCGCTGCGGTTGTCGACCGTGGCAACGACGGAAATCGACGACGAACCATAGATGACGGTGTAGTCTTCGCCTCCATGCTTTTCCGTGTCAGAGGAAGCGAGCACCTCGATGCCTTGCAGATGAAGGTCGTTGTCCCGTTCGCCCACTTCGACGGCTTGCTGCGCAATGATGTTGCGGTTCTTGTCGGTCAGCGTGATGTAGCACGTGCCCGCCTTCGTGGGCTTGGCAGCCATCGTCAGTTCCACCGTCGAACCATCGGCAGGCAGCACCGTCGTCAGGTCGCTCGACGTTGCCGCCGACAGCGACGTGGGCTGTGCATCGGTGGCAGAAGCGAAGAGGTAGACGCCCTTGTAGTCGAGCGTACCTTGGTTGGACACCTTCACGCAAACGACGTTCTCCTTGTCCAAATAGATGCCGTCCGCCGGTTCGATGCGGGCTG
The DNA here is from genome assembly GCA_022508685.1 of Prevotellaceae bacterium. GTDB lineage: Bacteria > Bacteroidota > Bacteroidia > Bacteroidales > Bacteroidaceae > UBA3839. The sequence goes on from JAFLUS010000019.1 coordinate 12,352, forward strand.
CGAGATTCTGCCGGCGAGGCGTCACCTGATAGGTCATGCCCTGCCACGATATGAATCCGTTCATACCCGTCTCGTCGTCCACGGTGAACCATCCGTCGCCCTGTCCGCCCCAACCGAAGTTGAAGTGGAACAGGTTGGTCGACGCCTGATAACCGTCAACCACCACGGCGTGTCCGCCCTGTGCATCGTTATAGCCCGTGTAGACGAGCGGATGACCTGCCATCAGGTCGTTGTAAATCATGTTTTCCCATGTTGCAGTCGGCGTGCTGTTCTTGTAGATGCACGTACTGCTGAGGTCGTACCAGCGGTTGAACGTATTGACGAGGTCGCTGATTTGTCCCGCCGTCGACGAGCCGTAGGTCAGTCCCGTGGCTGCACCAACGGCAAACACGAAAATGGATACGGCATCCACATACTCCTGTGGCGTACCCGACGCATAACTGTCGAGCATCAAGCCCCACTTCAGCGGCGTACCCGCCGGCACACTCGTCGTCACCGGAGCGTCACCATAGCCGTAAGTCGGCGTTGCGGCAGTGATGTACGACGGATTGTCCTTGCGGTAATAGTAGATGACCTGTGCAGCCGCCGTCGCCACGCAGCCCGTCACGGCACGATTCTGCGTTCCCGTGAGGAATGGGCAGTCGTTGTTGTAGGGCCACGTCTGATGCCAATGCGTCGTCATCAGCACCGGAATGTTCTGCTTGCCCTCCGCACGTTTCGGAGCCGACTGCTGCCGACGTCCGTCCTTGCGGCTGACGTTCTCGCCAGCCACCTGTGCTTCCTCGATGATGCGTGCATAGTAGCCCAACCATCCCATGAGGGCGGGAGGAGCCGTCGCTTCGTCGAAATCGCCACTCTCCGTGTAGCCCAAGACCGTGGGCAGACAGTCGTCGCCACTGACGATGATGTAGCCCATTCCCGCGCCACGCGAGAAGATGTAGTAAGGCGCAGTTGCGCGAACGGCGGGAGCCAATCGACGCGAACGTTCTGCGTCGCGTTCTCCCAGTTTCACCAACGTCGGTTCGACGTCAGCCACCTTCAGTTCGGAAGCAATCGTCCGAGCCTGCTGCAGGTCAATCGGGTCGGCCTGCGCCGTGAGCGAAAGCAGCAAGGCTGCCGCACTCATCATGTGCTTCATTTTCATTGATAATTGTCAGGTTGATTTTGTGATTGGAATCTGTTCATTTATCATAGATGCCACAAAGGTACGCCAAATTAAATAAACCACAAAAAAAATCTCTACTTTCTTTATA
>JAFLUS010000190.1 GCA_022508685.1 Prevotellaceae bacterium
ACGGATGCCTGCACCTCACGTGCGACATTCCCATGCTACGGGCACTTGCAAAGGTGGAGGTGATTGACAACATCGGTAATGCGGGGGCAATCTCCGGCGTCACCATGACGCAATACAACACCATCGGACGATATATTCCCAACATTGCCGACAATCCGAACTGGAACACCTACAATACACAAATAGAGAAACCATCGTTGCCAAATGGTGCGAACGGCATGACAGGCAGCAATCTGCTGTTTGTGAACATACCGACGACGATGAACGAAAACGGCGTAACGGTCACGCGCAACGTGTGGACAGCCTATATTCCCGAAATGCAACTCGGCACCACACAAACCATTGAAGCCAACCGCCCACGCCTCAACGTCGCCGTGGATAACGGAAGCACGTATCCGCTCCATTTTGCCCAATACGATGCGAACAGTGTGCCTTCACTCCCCAACAATACGAGTTGGAACTACATTCTGCGCAACCACATTTACCGATATACCATCAATTCCATCAACATCACGGCCAATCTGACCGTCAATGTCCTGCCATGGACGATTGATGAAGATACGCCGTGGGATTACATTGACAACGTCATCATTGAAGAAGGCAATTTCCTTGAGTGGGACGAGAACACGGTGCTTGCCGACGACAAGACCAATGCAACTGTTACGCTCAACGCCAATACGACGGACATTGCCGTTGCCACATTCAAAATCAGTGCGCCACGCGGAGGCAGGTGGTACGTCTCCCTCCTTCCGCTCGAAGGACGCGAAGATGCCTTCATGCTGGTCGATGAGAACGATGAAGAAATCACCTCGCTCTCCGGCGACATCGGTACACAAGGATATATCCGGATAAAAAACAGGTATGCAACCGTCAACGACCGCAACAACAGGGCAAAACTGGTCATCATGGTCGAAACGATTGATGGTCGGTGGATGGAAGCCGACCTCTGCGACGGTACGCCGACCAATTACACCATTATTCAAAATATCACAAATCTCTAATCTATGGCACGAATGGTGAACAAAGCATTTTTCAGCATCACATCCGTCTGCTTGCTGATGGTCACACTGCTGTCGGGGCTGTTGAGTAGTTGTTCGGAAGACAACCTTGCCACACAGGAAGGAACGCCTTCCGGCTACATGACCCTGTACATCCAAGTGGGCGATGCCGCCACACGTGCCGAGGTGGACGGAGAGGATTATTATAATGAAAACGCCATCAAGACCGTCGACCTCTTCTTCTTCAATCCCGCTGCGACTGAAAGCACGCCATCCATCAAAGTCGGTCATTTCAATTTCACCAACACAAAAGGAACAGCCACGTGTTCGGTTAAAATATCGCTCGACGACATTCCTGCACTTTTCGACGCCAACAACAAATGCCGGGTCTATGCCGCCGTCAATTGCGCAGCCACCACACGGTTAGGCAGTGCCACCATTGCCACGCTGAACAACATCACCATCGGAACGGCAGCCGCTACGGGAGGATTCAACACCAACACCCGACAGGCAGACTTCGTCATGTACGGCAACAGCGACGACGTGACATACGAAAAAAGCAGCAACTCGGCAACAGGCACCATCAAGGTGAAGCGTGTGGCAGCCAAGATACGCGTAGCCGTCCACATTGAGGATGCCCTCTATCAGGACAAAGCCAGCGGCACGATTTTGCAACCCGACGCCAACGAGACGCAAGCCGCTTTTCAGGCAAGAATGGATGCAGCGATTGCCGGCGGAGCAGCCATCAACAAATGGACACCGGAGTTGACCAACATGCAAGCCTACATCGTCAATGGTGTCAACAACGCAAGGCTGGACGGACAATTCAAAGACAGCGAAGGCAACGACCTGCTCAACCCCATCCACTATTTCACTGCACCGACCGGTTCAACCGGTCTGATGCTGCGCGACCCCGCACGAACATATCCCGACATCGCTGAGAAGCCGACAGGACTGCCCGCATCGCCTACCTACGACGACATGACATTCACCCATTACAATTGGTTGCCGTTCTATACCTATCCCAACGCATGGAAAAATGCAGCAGATGAAGAATACGGCACCTATCTGACAGTCGTTGTGCCATGGATGAATGTCAACGACAACAACTCCACCTATCAAGCCACCTACTATCAAGTACCTGTCACGCGCGATGTGACCGAAATCCAGTCCAACCACTACTACCGCATTCGCTTGAACATCGGTGTCATCGGTTCGTTTACCTCTACCGAACCACTCGAAATCGAAGCCAGTTACGACATTGAGCCGTGGGGAGAAGAAAACATCGACATGGACATCAACGACATCCGCTACCTCGTGGTCAATCAAACAACGTGGAATATGGACGGAGAAGAAAGCATCACGATTCCGTTCTACAGCAGCCACGACGTGAAAGTGGTAGACGTGAAGGTCACTTACTTCAATTTCAACGATACATGGAATGAACAAGGATGGTATAGCGGAAAAGTTCACGAGCGCACATTTGATGAAAGTGTCAACGAACGAACCAAAACATACAATGGTGGCGAAGGGGTCTACAGTTACTCCATTGACCAGCAGAACAAGACGCTGACGTTCAACCATCCTTTCATCGGTTGGAATGAATATAGCAATAACGGAAGAATACTCAACACAAATGCCAACGCTTCACCTACTTACTTTATAAAGAATGAAAACGAACGCGTGATTACTCCGTATGAGATAGAAATTACAATTCGCCATACCGACCAGAATGAAGGTACACAGTTTGAAGAAAAAATCATCATTCATCAAAAACCGAGCATTTATATTGAAGCAGAACATAATAATGGAGGTGCAAATTCGTCAGGTCGAGGTGGAAACATATATACATTTGTCAATGGCAATAATTATGGCACCAATACTGCAACAACAAATGTGGTAGCGAATGAATGGGATAATGTATATACTTTGACTGACTCTACAGGCACTAATAATAATCCGAATATGTATGTGATACATATTACACAATTATCGCCAGAAGAAGGAAAGATTTATACGCTCGGCGACCCACGTGCGTTAGAGCGTAATATTAATCTCACGGATGATAGTTTCAAAAAAAATGCTCAAGGAGCATATCTTGTCAATCCTGAAACCCGTTGGGGTAATTCAAGTTTTACCAATAACACTTTTGCTCGCCGTTCTACTTTTATTTGGGCAACAAGCAGGACTGGGACTGGAAGTCTGCTCTTTCCTTATTCGTATACCTATATCACGTCTATGTATCAGAAACCTAATAATGTAGGTACTAACACAACAAGTTTGAATGGTTATACAAATAATCAAAATAATTTATATTATTATTATCCTGCTGATGAAACAAAAGACAAGGTAGGAACAAAGGAAGATTTCATCGCACCCACTTTTAGAGTAGCATCATCTTTCGGCAAAACTGCATGGATGAGCAAAGAGTCTGCTCGTCTTCGATGTGCCTCTTACCAAGAATACGGCTACCCTGCGGGACGATGGAGAGTGCCAACGAAAGCCGAAATTAAATATATTGTCAACCTTTCTGCAGAAGGGAAAATTCCCGTTTTGTTTGGAAATACTGCAGATCCTACCAATGAAGCAACATATTGGAGTTCGACCGGTGCTGTGGGCGTTGTCGCTGCAACCAATGTAGTGCGAGATATACCTGACACTGATATAGAACTTAAGGGTGTACGTTGTGTCTATGACGATTGGTATTGGGTCAAAGAAGATGGAACACCCGACAAATGCGACATGAGAGTCTTTACATGGGGTGATAAACCGAAGAGTAATCCGCAAGTGGAGGCACGGCTGCGCAAAGTGATAAAGAAATAAGAATCATGACAGAAAACGACTGAAGATGAAACGATTATTCCGATATATATGTTATGCGTTGTTGCTGCCGATGTTGGCAATCGCGACATCGTGTACCGACGACAGCATGGTTCCCGATTCGCTGACAGACTTGCGGGAAGGGATGGTAAATGTCACGTTCACGTTACAATTTCCTCAAGCCACCACCGTTGCCACACGCACGATGGGAGACATGCCCGCCCGCAATCTGGATTTGTATCTTTTCGTCTTTGACAACAATGTGCTGAAGCAGAAACTCTATATCCCTGCATCCCAACAGAATTTCTCTACCGGTGAAGTTTTCTCTACATTCAAAGCCGACCTCTCCACCACCGACGGCAATGCCGTGGTGCATCTCGTCGCCATTGACGACCCCGACAAAGTGTTTGCAGATGCACTGAACGCTCTTGAACTGTTTGGCACGGAGAGCAACGTGATGTTCAATGCCTACTTTCCCACCACCGCCAACGGACAGGACGCCTACTGGCAGCGCGTGGAATTGGGCATGCCGATTACCAAAAAAGGCAACGGAGAAGTGGCAGACGAAGTGAAAGCCAAACTCCAACGGATTCCGATGATTCGCAACTTTGCAAAAGTGTCGATGGAAGACCGCACCAACAACACCTTTGAACTGACCGGATTTGAAGTCATCAACGTGCGCGACCGCGGTACGATAGTGCCGGCGTTCACCGACGGCGAAGGCAACACGAAGTTTGCGATATTCGACACCCAGACGCTTGGCGGAAAAGACAATTACTATGCCAAGATACTTGAGCAAGGCTACACCGGTCGCAATGCGGCAGGAGCAGCACGCATCAACGACAAGCGGACAGAAAA
>JAFLUS010000191.1 GCA_022508685.1 Prevotellaceae bacterium
TGCAGAGGGTGGCTGATGCTGCTCCTTTTGTGGCTGTCGGTAGGTGCTGCGTCAGCGCAGCGGCCGTTCAGCGGATTGTTTTATAATGAGGAGTTCAATCTTTCGTGCGAACTGAATTTGTATGAGGACGACATTCCGGTGCCGGGATTGGAAATCGATACTTGCTATGGATTTCTGAAGGGACGCATCAATGGGATGTGGGTGATTCTCAAGGTGAAGGAATTGTCGGAGACGCGTGCTGTGGTGCGTGCCGTGTCGGAACGCGGAAGCGATGCGCAGGATGTGGAACTGACGTTGAACAAGGACGGACAGTTGGAGATGCGGCAGACGGGAGGCGTGTCGATTAAGGGCGTCGAGAAAGGAAAGTATCAGAAATTGCCGAAGGTGCTTGTGCTGCAAGCGGTACAGTGACGAGGAATAACGTGGAGACGATGCAGGACAAACGGGATTTTCTTTCGGAACTCAATCCGTCGCAACGCGCTGCCGTGGAATATTGCGACGGGCCGTCGCTGGTGATTGCCGGTGCGGGTTCGGGCAAGACGCGTGTGCTGACGTACAAGATTGCTTATTTGTTGGCACAGGGTTATGCACCATGGTCGATACTTGCGCTGACGTTTACGAACAAGGCTGCCGACGAGATGAAGCAGCGTGTGCAGACGTTGCTGAATGACGATGATTGTGTGCGCCACCTGTGGATGGGGACGTTTCACAGCGTCTTTCTGCACATTCTGCGCATTGAGCACGAGCATATCGGATTTCCGTCGAATTTCACGATTTACGATGCCGGCGACAGCAAGAGTTTGCTGAAGGCGATACTGAAGGAGTTGCAATTAGACGACAAGCAGTACAAACTTTCGACCGTTCAGGCACATATCAGCAATGCGAAGAATCAGTTGGTGACGGCAGAGGAATATGTGGCGAACCCGCAAAATCTGCAGACCGATACACGGCAGAAGATGCCGCAACTCGGTACGATTTATATGCGCTATGCCCGTCGTTGCCGTCAAGCCGCAGCGTTGGATTTCGACGACATTCTGCTGTATATCTATTTGCTGTTTGAGCAGCATCCCGACGTGTTGGCAAAGTATGCGGAGCGGTTTCGCTACGTGCTTGTCGACGAGTATCAGGATACGAACTATGCGCAGCACCGCATCGTGTGGCAACTCACGCGCGACCGCCAGCGCGTCTGCGTCGTGGGCGACGATGCGCAGAGCATTTATGCGTTCCGAGGTGCCGATATTGACAACATTCTTTCGTTCAACCGCACATATACGGACAGCAAACTTTTCAAGTTGGAGCAGAATTATCGTTCGACGCAAACCATTGTTGAGGCTGCCAACAGTCTGATACATAAAAATCGGGGGCAAATCTACAAGAATGTGTTTTCGGAGAAGGAGCGGGGAGAGCGCATCCGTGTGAGCGAGGCGTATTCCGACCTTGAAGAGGCACAGATTGTCGTGCGAAAAATTCAGCAACTGCATCGGAAGGAATCTCTTGATTATTCTGCCTTTGCCATTCTCTATCGCACCAATGCGCAGAGCCGTGTGTTGGAGGAAGAACTCCGCAAGAATGGTTGCCCTTATAAAGTGTATGGAGGACTTTCTTTCTATCAGCGCAAGGAAATCAAGGACGTCATTGCCTATTTCCGTCTGTCGGTAAATCCCAACGACGAAGAAGCCTTCCGCCGTGTGCTCAACTATCCGACACGCGGCATCGGTGCGACCACGCAGCAGCGCATCATTGACTGTGCCACGACGCACGAAGTCGGTATTTGGAACGTCGTTTCGCAGCCCCATCAGTATGGATTGGACGCAACCATTTCGAAGGCAGCATTGGGACGTGTCGAGCAGTTCCGTCTGCTCATCGACGGGTTTCGCCAACGTGCCCTGTCGGAAAATGCAGAGGCGGTGGGACACGACATCGTGCAGCAGAGCGGTGTGTGGGCTGACATCTATCAGAACAACCAACCCGAAAACCGCAGTAAGCAGGAGAATGTAGAGGAACTGCTGAACGGAATGCAGGAATTTTGCCGCAGCCGATTGGAGGAAGGCAACGAAGCCGTATCGCTGACGGACTATCTGAGCGAAGTGTCCCTGTTGTCCGATGTCGACGGAAGCGACGACGACGCTGAACATCGCGTGACGTTGATGACGATTCACTCGGCAAAGGGATTGGAATTCCACTGCGTCTTCATCGTGGGACTGGAGGAAAACCTCTTCCCGAGTCAGTTGGCAAGCGGTTCGCAACGCGAAATGGAGGAAGAACGCCGCCTGTTCTACGTCGCCCTGACGCGAGCCGAGCGCCATTGTTTCCTGTCGTATGCCAAAAGCCGTATGCGCTACGGACAAATGGAGTTCGGCAGTCGCAGCCGTTTTGTGGACGACATCGACGCGCAGTATTTGGATTTTGAACCCTCCGGCCGTTCGTCGCGACGTGCAGTCTCCGACGATGTTGAATTGCCGTGGAAGTCGTCGATGCGTAGAACCATGTCGCCTATGCCGTCCACGACGCCGTCCGTGCGCACCCAACCGCCAGCGGGTTTCCGCCGAGTGGCACAACCTGCACCTTCGTCGCCTGTGGTCAGCAGTGCGTCGACGCCCGCTTCGCCACGTCCTGCCGTCACAAGTGGGCTGCAGGCTGGGCAGCACATCGAACACGAACGATTTGGGTTCGGTGTCGTGGAAAAAGTCGAAGGCAGTGGCGACGGAATGAAAGCCACCGTGCGTTTCCAACACGCCGGCACCAAACAATTGCTGCTGAAATTTGCCCGATTCAAAATTGTAGACTGATATGGACTTGCTCGAACAACATTTAGCCCACATCCCCAACCCGTGTTACGTGATGGAGGAGCAGCGGCTGCGTCGCAACCTGTCGCTCATCCGCGATGTCGCCCAACGTGCCGGCGTCGAAATCATCTTGGCATTCAAGGCGTTTGCTCTGTGGAAATCGTTCGGAATTTTTCGGGAGTACATCGACCACACCACCGCCAGTTCGCCCTACGAAGCGCGATTGGCGCTCGAAGAATTTGGGTCGAAGGCGCACACCTATTCGCCAGCCTACGAACCCGAAACTTTCGACGACATCGTGCGCTGCAGCAGCCACGTCACCTTCAATTCACTGAGCCAATACCGCCGATTTGCCCAACAGGTGGCGCAGCATCCCGAAGTGGAGTGGGGGCTGCGCGTCAATCCCGAGTATTCGGAAATCGAGACGGAACTCTACAATCCCTGTGCCGCCGGCAGCCGTTTCGGCATCCTTGCCGCCGATATGCCTGAGTCGCTCCCCGCAGGCGTGAGCGGTTTTCACGTGCATTGCCACTGCGAGAGTGGGGCAGACGCGTTCGAACGCACGTTGGTGCATATCGAAGAACGCTTCGCACGTTGGTTTCCGCAGTTGCGTTGGATGAACTTCGGTGGTGGTCACCTGATGACGCGTGCCGACTACGACGTCGAACGCCTTGTTCGCGTGCTTACCGACTTCCGTTCGCGCTATCCGTGGTTGCGCGTCATTCTGGAACCCGGTTCAGCCTTTGCGTGGCAAACCGGTCCGCTCCTTTCGCGCGTCGTCGACATCGTGGAGAACAAAGGCATCCGCACCGCCATTCTCAATGTGAGTTTCACGTGCCACATGCCCGACTGCCTCGAAATGCCCTATATGCCGGCCGTGCGCCATGCCCGCATCGTCGACGATGCCGTACTGACCACTGCTGCCCCCGCGCCGCGCCACCTCTATCGCCTTGGCGGCAATTCCTGCCTCAGTGGCGACTTCTTGGGGCTGTGGCAATTCGACCACGAACTGGCGGTAGGCGACCCCGTCATCTTCGAGGATATGATACACTATACCACCGTCAAGACCACCATGTTCAACGGGGTGCACCATCCCTCCGTCGGTCTGCTCCACGCCGACGGCACGTTTGAACTCTATCGTCAGTACCGCTACGAGGACTATCGCGACCGAATGTGCTGACCCGCCATTCATTGTCCTTATATCTCCACACAGCAGCGGAGCAAGTCCATAGGCTTGCTCCGCTGAATGTTTGGCTGCTGCTCCTGCAGCCGTCAGTGCGTTGGCATCATCCGTTGTTCTCGTCCTCCACAGGCGTCTTTGGCTGTTCCGTACCGCCCGACGGCTTGTCGTCGTCCGCCGTCGTGAGGATGTCGGCAGCAAGGCTTCCGATGGTCATTGCCTTGAGTTTCGACTGCAACCGCGACGAAGGGCTGAAGATGATGCGTCGGCGGTAGATGGTGTTTGCACCCGCCTCCTCTTTCGAGTCGACGCCCTTCGCACGGAAGGAGACGCGGTACGACCCGAGCAGCGGCACTTGCACGGAGTGCCCGTTCAGCAGGAAGTTTTCAAACTCGTTCAGCACCGCCTTCATGCCGGCATAGATAGTGGCTTCGTTGATGCCCGAGTTGCGTGCGGCAGCCTCGAGGAGTGCCTCGCTCGTGATGCGGTTGTAGTGGACAGCGGAGGTGACATACAGTGGTTTTTCCTGAAAAGGAAACTTGCGCAGATTGGTCTTTACAATCATTCCCATAGTGATTTAATGTGTTTAATAGTTTGACAATGTGTTTTTT
>JAFLUS010000192.1 GCA_022508685.1 Prevotellaceae bacterium
TTGTTTTTATTGCTTTGCATTCTTAAAAACATTGGGAAGCAAAGTTTCGACCACATTGTGGTCAATATTGTTCACATTGTGGTCAACATTGTTCACACTGTGGTTAATATTGTTCACACTGTGGTCGAAACTTTTCTCTGCGGTGAAAAGAAGATTTGTCAGCGACGTTCGGAAGAATATATCGCGGCGTTGGCAGAAAAAAACAGCCTCGAGCGAGCATTTTTGGCATTTCCCATTTTGTATTTTACCCGCTTATTCGTACCTTTGCAGCGCATTTTTAAGGATTTTGTAAAGGAAAAGCATCAATGAATTCGCGGTTTGAACATCTTGTCCGTCTGCTGCAAACGACGCCAAAGGCATTCCTTTGGGGTAGCGAATATCCTTTCCACCAAATCATCTAAACACATTCTGTTTTTGCTTCTTGCGTAGCAGGAAGAACCGCTGTGCATAGCCCTTTCCGTGTTCTGTCGGAAACGGGCAGGGCGGTCGTACTGTGTATTCTCAACCTTTATTCAATATCATTTATGATGAAACGAAAAACGAAAAAACTGATTTCCAACATCGCCATTGTGGCGGTGATGGTGTGTGGCGCTGCATGGATAGCCAGCACGTTTATCCATGTGGGCGGCGAGTTTACCAACAATGCGCAGGTGGCGCAAGACATCGTCAGAGTGACGGCACGCGTGCAGGGCTTCGTCAGCCGCATCTATGTGGACGAGTATCAGCACGTCGAGCAGGGCGACACGCTGCTGACGATTGAGGACAGCGAGTTTGTGCTTCATCTGCGACAGGCGGAAGCCGCATTGCAGAGTGCCATGACGGGCAAGAATGTCAGTCGGATAGGTGCGCAGAATGCCCGCAACCAAGTGGGAGTGACCGATGCGTCGCTTGCCGAAATCCAAGTGCTGCTGCGCAATGCCGAAGCCGACGAGCAACGCTATCGTGCGCTCTACGAGCAGGGTGCCGTGACGCAGCAGCAGTTCGATGCTGTCGAAACGCAGTACCAGTCGCTGAAAGCCAAAGCCGAGACCATGCGTCGGCAACGCATCGGCAGCGGTATCGCCCACGACGAGACGGGGCTCCGCGTCGAGCAGCAGGATGCTGCGATTGCCGTGGCTGAGGCGGCTCTGCGATTGGCTCAACTGAACCTCGACTATTGTACGGTGCTTGCGCCTTGCAGCGGACAGACGGCACGCCGCATGGTGCAGGAAGGCGAACTTGCCATGCCCGGTCGCCACCTCTTCACCATCGTCAGCGACCGCAGCCGGTGGGTCGTCGCCAACTTCCGTGAAACGCAATTCGGCAGCATCCGTGTCGGCAGTCCGGTCAGCATCAAGGTCGATGCGCTCGACGGGCATACGTTCGACGGCATCGTCGCTGCCATTGCGTCGGCAACCGGTGCGCAGTATTCGCCCGTTGCGCCTGACAATGCCACCGGCAATTTCGTCAAGGTGGAGCAGCGCATTCCTGTGAAAATCGTCTTTACGGCTGACAACGATTCGGCGTTGCTCCGACAACTCTCGGCAGGCATGAATGCCGAATGTACCGTAACCCGATAGTGCGTATGGCAGCACCCAACCATCCACAGCCGCAGCGGTTGATGAATTTCCGCGACGGCGTGCCCGACAAGGTCGGCGTGGCACTCTATGCGTGCTATCTGGCTGTTTTCCAATTTGCCAACGGCTTCTATTTCTCTACGATGGCGCAACTGGAGGGCGAGCGTGCGCTGACGGCCAGCGACACGCACATGATGGGCTTCACCACGCTCATCGGTTGCTGCTTCTTCTTTCCGTGGGCATTCCGGCTGAAATTCCGTTTCACCAACAAGACATCGCTCACGGTGGCGGCTGCTGTGCTGCTCGGCATCAATCTGCTGTTTCCGCACGTGCGCAGTCATGCGCTGCTGCTGTTGCTGTGCTACGTCGGCGGATTTTTCCGGCTGTACGGCACCTTCGAGTGTCTGTCCAACCTCCTTCCGCGCGTGACACCGACGTTCAACTATGCCGTGTTCCTCAGTTTCGTGTTCTTCACCGTCATCGGTTGCGTCGGCATCTTCGACTGGGTGGCTGTGCAGATTATCCACCACTATGGCTGGCAGCACGTGCACGCGACGGCTACGCTGCTGTGCATCCTGCTCATCGTCGCGGTGCAACTGTCGATGCGCCATTTCCGACCGATGCCGGCAAAGCCGCTGTCAGGCACCGACCCGTTGGGCATGCTGCTGTGGAGCGTGTTCATTCTTGCTGCCATTTTCGCCTTCTGCTACGGCGAGGAACTCGACTGGCTGCACGACCGCCGCATCCGTTTGGCTATAGGCATCAGCCTGCTGTCGTTAGCCGCCAGCCTGTGGCGAATGACCTACGTCCGCCATGCCTTTATAGACTATGCCGCCTTTCGCTGCCCCAACCTGCTGTGTCTGCTGCTGCTCTTTCTCGGATTGGACGTGCTGTTGGGGGCACAGACCGTATTGCAGAATACGTTTGCCAGTCACATATTGGGGTACGGACAGACAACGATGGCGTGGCTGAAGTTTCCGGAATGGATAGGTGCTGCGGCAGCGGCGGTGTTCTGCCTCGTGGGGCGCACCCGACTGCAATGGCGACTGCGGACGCTGGCGTTCTGGAGCCTGTTTGCCGTCGTGGCATACGAATGGCTGATGTGCCGTCTGATTTGGCAGGACTTGAGCCTCGCACAATTATGGTTGCCTTCGTTCCTCGTCGGCTTCGGGCACGTCGGCGTGTTCATTGCGCTGACGGTCTATGCCCAAGCCTATTGCGATTTCAAATACTACTTCCAAGTGCTCTGCATTCTCGGCTTTATCCGCATGGGACTGGGCGACGCCGTCGGTGTGGCAGTGTGGGGGCACGCATTGTCAGGAACGATGAGTCAGCATCTGTCGGCTGTCGGCATGATGAGCGATTGGTCGGGCAATATCGGATTTGACCGTATGGTGACGGCTGTCGCCAACGAAGCATTGATGGAATCGCTGCGCGAACTCTACGGCTGGGCAACCGTGACGGGCGTAGGCGTGCTTATCGTCGCCAATGTCGTTGCACATGTTGGCGCGTGGAAAAAGAAAGTATGTAGAACGTAAAACAATGAAGAAATGATGAATAAAAGAAAGTTCGTGCTCGCTGTCTTGACGGCAGGAGCCCTGTCCGTCAGTGCGCAGTCCGTCGTTCCGCTGCAGGAACTCTATGCGCAAGCCGACCGCCAAAGTCGCAAAATCAATATCACCCGCCTGTCGCTCGATGCCGCCGACGAAGCCGTCGGTGCAGCCAAGACGGCCATGCTGCCCACGCTCGGCGTCAGTCTCAACGGCAGTTATATCGGCGATGCTACGCTGATGAAGCGGAATTTCTCAACGAGCGGCACTTCCGACGTCGTCCTTGCCGGCATCGGTCCGCAGCGAGTGGCAAACGGCAGACAGCCCACGCCGCATTGGGGAAACGCCTTTGTCGTGCAAGCCTCTCAAGTCATTTATGCCGGAGGAGCCGTCACGGCTGGCATCCGTCAGGCAGAACTGGGTTGGCAAATGGCATCGCTCGACGTGGAGAAAAACCGTCAGGAAGTCCGCTTTCTGCTGACGGGCTACTATCTCGACCTGTCTAAATTGTACAATCGGTTGACGGTGGTGGAACGCAATATCGACCTCACCCGTCAACTGATACAACACATGGAAGCACGCCACCGCATGGGCACGGTGCTGCAGAGCGACATCACCCGCTACGAGTTGCAGATGGAGAACCTGCGGCTCATGCAGGTCAAGTTGCAAGAGTCCGTCGCCGTCATCAATCATCAGATAGCCACCACGTTGCAGTGGGCAGACGACACCACCATCCTGCCCGACACGACGGCACTGCTGCAGGAATGCGCGTCGGTGCAGGCAATGGCGTCGCTCGAACAATGGCAGCAAACGGCACAGGCTGGAAACCTCGCCATTCGGCAGAGCAGCGTAGCCTCCGAACTTGCCGACCAGCATTTGCGCTCGGTGCGTTCGGCATCCCGTCCTTCCGTCAGTCTGATTGCCGAAAACCGGTTGTTCGGGCCCTATACCTCCGATTTGATACCGGTCGATGCCAACGTCAACGCATGGTTTGTCGGCATCGGCATCAGTTACGACATCAGCAGCCTGTGGCACAACCGGCGAAAAGTGCATCAAGCCCGCTACCAATCCCTTCAGTCGCGGGAACAACAGGCGTTTGTTCACGAAACGGTCGAAAACCAAGTCCATGCCTGCTACACCCACTTGCTCACTGCGGCTACCGAAGTCGATTGTCAGACGAAGCAACAGGAATTGGCGCGTCAGCACTATGCCGTCGTGCACAGCCGTTACGACAACGACCTTGCCCTGCTCACCGACATGCTTGATGCGTCCAACACGCTGTTGGCTGCCGACATGGCACTTGTCGAAGCACGCATCGATATGCTGTACTATTATTACCAACTGCGCTACCTTTGCAGCACACTTTAAGTCTTTTTGCGGCTGTTGTTTGCGTATTCTGCGGTTTTCGACTAACTTTGCAGCCGTATGCAACCGACGATGTACGCAGACGTGATTC
>JAFLUS010000193.1 GCA_022508685.1 Prevotellaceae bacterium
CAACCATCAGCATGCAGGCTACTGCCAGCATGGAGAAGAATTTTTTGCTTGTCATTTGGTGTTTGTTTTGAAGTTTATAAAATGAATTTATTGTACAATCACTTTCTTGCCGTTGATGATGTTCACGCCACGGACGGGGTGAGTGTGTCCGATGCCGTCGAGCGAGTAGTAGAGCGCGTCTGCGCGGTGGTCGGTCGCGGTGGTCGGTGCGTCGATGCCGGTGGTCGGGTCGTCGTAGTCGATGTTGGTGAGGGCTGCTTCGGCGCGTCCGTCGGTCATGTGGACGTTGAAGAAGAAGGTGGCTTTGGCTACCTTGCCTTCAGCGTTCTTGTAGCGCATGGCTTCGGCGATGGTGTATTCGTCGCCCACCTTGCAGCGTCCGGGGTACTGACCGATGGCGAAGGTGAGGAGGTTGGTGGCGAACTCGGCGAAGAGGGTGCCTTCGGCATAAGAAGATACTGCGCCTGTGCTGTTGAACCAGAAGCCGACGCCTGTGGCTGTGGGTTCGCGTTGGTAGACGGCTCCGGTGCGGGGATTGGCGGCGTAGAACATGATTTGTCCTGCGGCGGGCCCGCCCGATGCGTAGCGGACGATGCGGCTGCCGATGTCGGAGGGCTGCAACTGGAAGGCGGTGCCGAGCGTGCTGGCTGCCTGTCCGTCGATGGGTACGCTGACGGCGGCGTAGGGGTTGGCTGACGACGCGGTGGTGACGGGCAGATAGACGTCGTAGGTGAACTGCACGTCGGAGATGGGGCGTCCGTCGATGGTAGACGATACGTAGACTTGGGCGCGGCTGCCGAGGTCGGTGCCTTCGAGGCTGAATTCGTAGGGCCACATGTCGTCGTCGTCGAAGTTTTCGTTCCAGCGGTGCTGGAAGTAGCGCGAAGGTGCGGGAGAAACGACGAGCCACATGCGGTCGACGTTTTCGGGCACGGTGAAACTGATGTCTTCGGTGGCTTCGCGTGCGCCGGTGCAGTGGATGATGTCGTCGTTGAAGTAGAGGCGCGTGCCGTCGGTGAGGAGGGCGACGTAGCCGATGCGGAAGCCACGCGACGTGCTGTTGGAAGTGGAAACGAACTTCGTGCGTCCGGATGCCGAGAAGTAGGAATCGCCGTTGAGGTATTCGGCGGGGTCGGCGTCGGCGAGTGCGGCTGCCGTGCGCAGGGCGGTGAAGTGGGTGGTGACGGTGGTGCCGGCTGCGGGCACTTTCAGCGGAATGATGTTGAAGCCTGTGGCTTGCGGACAACTGGCGAGGGCAACGCGGTAGTTGCCGTCTTCGGTAACGGCGCAGCGGTAGTTGAAGTCACCGATGTAGGGGTTGCGGTAGGGCTTGCAGGCATCGAAGTCCCACGTGGCGCAGCGCATGGCGTAGTCGAAGTAGAGGGAGTAGAGGTCGTCGACGCTGAGGTTCTTGCATACCATGAGGGCTTCGTTGAAGTCGGTTGCTCCGGTCATGGGCGTGTTCCAAATCTGTGCAATGGTCTGGATGTCGTCGTAGCGTTGGCACAGGTAGTAGAAGAGCCAGTAACTCTGGTAGCGGTGCCATTCGTGGGTGTAGGCGTAGTTGTGGCTGTTGCGGAAGACGCCGATGCTTTGGTCGTACATCAGTTCGGGGAACGACTGGTTGGCTTGCCATTGTGCCGTCTGTTCCCACACGCCTTGTCCGTTGCCTACGGAGATGTGGAAACCGGTGTTGTTGGTCGACGAGTTCTGGTGGTTGTTGGCTTCGGAGAAGCACATGTACTGGAAGGAGTGTCCCACTTCGTGTGCGACGCTATGGCCTACGGGCTTGCTGGTGGCGGGATTGAGCCACAGCGCGGGCACCATGAAGTCGTAGCCGCCGCCGTAGCACGTCCATTCGGTGGTGTGGTTGAGCAGCACCATGATTTTGTACTTGGCAACGTTGGAATTGACGGGGTCGACGAAGCCGAGTTGGTTGATTTCCAAATCGTAGAACTCTTCGAGTTTCTGCTTCATATACTCGAGGTCGAAGTAGTAGAAGTTGCTGGACGGCAACTTGTCGGGCGCAGTGTTGCCGTAGTACTTGTCCCACAGAATGATGAAGTTCTCGGTCTCCACCGAGCGGGATTTCGACCACGTGTACTGGTTGTCGGGGTCGCTTTCCTTGTAGAGCAACGTGTCGGAGGAGTTGAAGTAGCGCCATTCCTGTGGAATGTAGACTGTCTTTTGTGCCGTTGCGCAGATGGTGTTCAGCGCAAGGAGGGCGAGGAGTAGAAATTTTTTCATAGGTTGTATGTGATATTTAGTTGTGTAATGTCGTTATGATGCGTGGTCAGCGGGCAGGTGTGACGTCGCCCGCTTCGTTGGTGTCAAGATATGTGTCGGAGGATGTCGCCTGTTCCACATGGACGTTGCGGCTGACGAGCCGTTCGATGTCGGGCTGTGCGGCATCGGCATGCTCGGCGCGGATGCGGAGGTCTTCCAACGTGAAGTCGGACAGGCGGTATTGCTCGCTGGGTTCGATGTTGAGATAGTGCTGGCAATGCAGGTCGCAGCGTCGCATCGCGATGTCGTGGGCTGTGGAGAGCGGCATGTCGGTGCGTCCCTGAAGGTCGAAGAACTGCGTCCACGGACGGATGTAGAGAAAATGGGTGACGTCGCCCGTGATGTCCTCCACGGCGATGTGCTCATACTGCTGCGGCGTGTCGGGACGCATCTTGAGCCAAAGTAGCCGTGTGGCTTTCCCGACGCGGATGCGACGCAGAATGATGTTGCGGCAGCGGATGGCTTCGCTTCCACAAGTGAGGCAACTGTGGCAGAAGCCGTATTCGCAGTCCTCGATGATGATGCGTTCGTTAGGGCCGTTGTTCTCGTCCGTATCGGCATAGGGGCCCTTTCCGCCCTTCAAGGCGACGGCATCGTCGTTGACTGCCATGTAGCAACGGCTGATGTGGATGTCGTGGCAGGCATCGATGTCGACGGCGTCGGTCGACGGCGCCTTCACGGGTGAAGCGGGCGAAAGGATGCGAAGGTCGCGCAGACGGACGTGGTGGGAACGATAGAGATGGGTCGTCCAGAAGGGAGAGTTCTGCAACGTGAGTCCCGAAATGTTGACGTTGCTGCAGTGGGAAATGTAGAGCAGACGCGGTCGCTGCTCATCCTTGTTGGTGCATTGCGGGTTCCACTGCCGGCGCAGCCAGAAGGCACGCCAGTAGGGCAGGCCGTTGCCGTCGATGATGCCATGTCCCGCAATGGTGAGGCTGTCGATGCCGTCGGCGTTGATGAGTGCGGAGAAATAGGCGCACGTCTGTCCCTCGATGCGCGTGGAGACGATAGGAAAATCGCTGATGTCGGTGCTGCCGCGCAGCATGCCGCCTTCCTCAATCCACAGATTGACGTGGGGACGCAGTTGCAGGGCGCCGCTGACGAACGTGCCGCGGGGTACGACGACGACGGCAGTCTGTCCCGATGCAGCGGCTTGGTCAATCACGTGCTGAATGGCAGCAGTCTGCACGATGGTGGAATCGTTCTGTACGCCGTGGTCGGTCAGTCGCCACACCTCTCCCAAGCGGTCGAGCGTGACGGGTTCGTCGTGTCGGAACCATTCGTCGACAGGTGTGCCGTCGGGAAACGTGTCCTTCGTCTTTCGTGCCTCTGCCGCAGCAACGTGGAGCAGGAGCATCAGCAGTGTAGTCAGTAGAATTCGTTGCATAACGCAGCAAAGTTACGTTTTTTTGCCGATATAGGGAAGAAAACGGCAATTATTTGTCTTTCACGCGCGTACACGTGCGTTTATATTCATATAAAAAGGAACGAATGACGGCAAAATCTGGGCTGTGAACAGGCGTTTTCAGGCGTGTGCATAAACGTTTTCAGGCGTGCGCATAAGCGTATTTAGGCGTATGCATAAGCGTGTTTACGTTTATGCGCACGCCGAAAAGCGAGTATGCATACGGATTTTTGTGGCTATGCAATGTGCTGATATTCAAATGCTTTTTCTATCAATAAAAAACCATAAGTTGCAACACCCGAGCATGGGCATTGCAACTTATGGTCTTTGCACTTATTGTCAACGTAATTAGTCTTCTGCAGCAGTCTGTGCGCGGAAGTTGGGCAGGTCTTCTTCGATGAAACTCTTGACGTACACCGATTTGCCGATAACGTCTTCCTCTGCCATGCGAACGTAGACGTTGGCAGATTTCTGGAAGAGGTGGGGCGCACGGGTTGCATCGTCGAGGATGAGGAGCGACATGATGATTTCGGCAGTCATGTCGTAGAGACGACGTGCGAGGAAGTCCTGTACTTCTTGGTTGTTGGCTTCCTTCACGTAGTTTACGCTCTGCTCATAGAGTTCCACGAGGTGCTGCACGCGAACGTGGAGCGGACGCAGTTCTTCGCTGACGGGCTGTGCGAGCATCTCCTTGATGATGTCGAGGTAGGTGCCGTTGGTGATGTAGCGGATGGCTGCCACCACTTGCAACTGGGTCGTTCCTTCGTAGATGGAGAAGATGCGGGCGTCGCGGAAGAGGCGCTGGCTCTTGTA
>JAFLUS010000194.1 GCA_022508685.1 Prevotellaceae bacterium
TCCAGATGGTCGACCAGTCGTCCGGGCGTGGCAATGACGACGTGGGGACGCAGCGTGCGCAGGGTGCGGTGCTCCTCCATGGCGGGACGTCCGCCGTAGCATGCCATGCTGCGGACGGGCGACTTGAGTGCCTTGACCACAGCGTCGGTCTGCGCAGCCAATTCGCGCGAGGGCACGACGACGATGGCTTGCACGTCGTCAGACGTGGGGTCGATGCCCTGCATGAGGGGCAGCAGATAGGCCAATGTCTTGCCGCTGCCCGTCGGGGACAGCAGTACGATGTCCTGCTCCGTCTGGAAGGCACGGGCGGTGGCTTCCTGCATCTCACTGAGTTGGGACACGCCGATGCGGTCGAGATTTAATACCATTGGATTGTACTTGAATAAGAACTGCGCTTGTCGTACTTCAGGGCGTCGGTGAGCGTGCTGGCGTTGGCTCGCATCGTGATGTGGTAGGAAGTGAACGTTCCGAGCACCAATCCGCCCGAAATGTTGAAGCAGTGCATGTCGCGCGATATGTTGATGGCTGTCATGGATATGTCCTTGTTGGTGAAGTCATATCCCGACGAGAAGTTGATGTTCCAGTTCGACGACAGTTTGATGTTGCCCGAGAAGTTCAGGCTGTGGACGAACTTGTAGGGGTAGCGCATGTTCTTCACGTTGATGGGGCGCGAACGGTCTTCCGACATCGTGATGCCGTAGGAGATAGAGAACGACCACGGCAGCGTGAACTTCATGTATCCGTCGGCGTCCAGTCCGTCGCCGCCGCCACTGCTATCTCCTTTGCGTCCTGTCGTGGCAGTGGTTTCGCCGTCTTCGCCTTCCATGTCTTCCCAATCCGTGTCGGCGTCCCTGTCGTCGTCATCATCGTCGCGTCTGCCGAAGAGTTTGCCTAATTTCTTGGAAATATCCCGCCACGATTGGTTATTGAACGTGTAACTGAGGTTCTTTGACATGCCTTGGAAACGACCGAAACGTCCGTACGACCACTCCGTGCGGTTGCCGACAATGACATTGCCGTTGTCGTCGAACTGGTAGGCATAGGTCATCCACGTCGTGTTCATGTTGAGCGAAATCTTGCCCCATTTCAGTCGCAACCGCGTGCTTAGGTTGCTCCACGGCTGCGTCTTTGCCGCCATGTTGTAGGACAGGCTGGCACCGAGTTCGTCGATGATGCTGACTTTCTTCACGCCTGTCGAGTCGCGGTCGCTCTTCACTTTCATTTCGATGTTGTTGGACACGTCCCAACTGATGCTACCCGTCTTGCCTTTGCCGGGCACGCCGTAGAGTCCGCCCGAATAGGGCGAGTATTCCACCAACGACACGTTGCCGTCGGCATCGGTGCGGGCATACGTCTTGTAGTATCCGAAGCGGCTTGCACTGAAGTCGGGGGCATAACTGAACGACATGGACGGCGTGAACACGTGGCGCACACGCTCTATCTTGTCGCCGAATATCTTGCGGTTGGGCACGTAGAAGCCATAGAGTTTTGTGTTGGCAGACAGGCTCAGGTTGTAGTTGTACACGCGGTTGAATCCATATACGGTGTCGCGCACCACCGTGTTGCGTTCTGCGTCCCAATTTTGGTTCACCTTTTCTTTGTACCATCGTTCCGTATAGTTGAACGACGGCACGATGTTGATGTATTTCAGCACTTGGAACGATGCCTGCACGGGGATTTGGTGACGCATGCCGTTGCGCCAGTCCTTCAGCAGGTCGCTCTTCATGAGTTGGTCCTCCTTGGTGGAAATGCTGTTGGAGAGCGTTCCCGAATAACTCATCGAGATGCGTTCGTACCACCGCTCCTTACCCATCAACTTTTTGCGCTTGAAGGGATACAACTTCTGTAGGCTGATACTCAGGTTGGGCAACGTCAGCGCAATGGTGGAGTCGCGCATGTTCTGCGCAATGTTGAAACTTGACGACAGGCTCAGGCCGATTTTCGGGAACGAACGCGAGTAACTTACCGACGATGTACGCGTGCTCTGCGAATACGACGTCGGATTGTAGAGGCTTGTCAGGTTGTTGCGCTCATAACTCTGCGTGGCAAAGTTCACACTCGCCGAAAACGAACTATTGGGGCTTGCCTTCGAATCCTGCCGATGGCTCCACTGCAGTTTGAAGTTCTTCACCTCCTGATAATCCGGCAAATTCTTCTCGCCCGTCTTCGTCACTTGGTAGTTGAAATAGAAGTTGCCACTATACTTGTATCTCTTCTTATACGTCGTCTGCGCACCCAGTCCCCACGAGCCCTTCGTATAGATTTCACCCGTCAGCCGCAAGTCCCAGAAGTCATTCACCGCAAAATAGTAGCCACCATCACGCAAGTAGAAACCGCGCGAATTCTCGTCGCCATAACTCGGCATGATGAACCCCGACGAATATGAACTCGTGAACGGAAAATAGGCAAACGGAATGGCCAACGGCAGCGGCACGTCCTCCACCACCAACCATGCTGGCCCCGAGAACACGCTCTTGCCCGTATGCACCTTCGCTCGGCTCAGCGCAATGTAGAAGTGCGGATGCTCCTCGTCGCAAGTAGTGTACGTACCATGGCGCATGAAAAACTCATCACCACTACCCTTCTTCGCCTCCTGACTCGTGAGGAACCCATCCTGTTGCGCCGTCGTCACGTTCATGATGAAACCCTTTCGCGTGTCAAAATTGTAACTCATCGCCTCCGACTCATACGTGTCGCCACCCTGCGTAAACACAGGCTTGCCCACCCACTTGTCCAGACTGTCCTTCACGCCCACTGCATGCACCAACGAACTATCCATGCTAATCGTAATCTCCTCTGCCGTCAAGTGGATATCCTGATAGTCCACCTTCGCATCACCATACAGCAACGCATGCTTCGAATCCATCATGAAGATGATGCTGTCCTTCGCCTCATAGTCCACAGGCGTTTCCAGCGCACCCTTCTTCTGCGTCGCCTTGATGCTGTCCTGCGCAGCCGCCACCGAGTCGTTCCACTGAATACCGCGTCCCCTCCGCTCGGCTGCCACATCGTGCGTGCCATGCTCGTCGTCGAACACCCGACGGATGGAATCCAACTCCGCCATTTGCGCCGTATCCAACTGCAGCGAGTCCAATGTCGGCAACGAATCCACCGGCACAGACAGCACCGTGTCGCGCACGGCAGTCCACATCCGTGCTGCCGACGACACACCACTGCCCACGACACGGCCACCCTGTGCCATAGCCACGACACAGGCTGCCAGCCACACCAATATGATGAACCGCGTAGACTTCATATCCTTATTATACAAAGGCGCAAAGTTACGGCTTTTTCCGCATTTGGCAAAAACTCACCCGCATTTTTCGCCGTTTCCGCCATTATCCGTAACTTTGCACCCGTTATGCAATCACAACGCACCACACCTGAACGCATCATCCTCGGCATCGACCCCGGCACCCAAGTCATGGGCTACGCCATCCTGCGCGTCTGCGCCGGTCGCACCGAAATGATGGCAATGGGCACTATTGACCTCAAGCGCCAACCTGACGCCTACTTGCGGTTGGGACACATCTTTGAACGCGTCACCCACATCATCGACACGTTCCATCCCGACGAACTCGCTATCGAAGCCCCTTTCTTTGGCAAAAACGTGCAATCCATGCTCAAGTTGGGACGCGCACAAGGCGTAGCCATCGCCGCCGCCATCCGTCGGCAAGTACCCATCACCGAATACGAACCGCGCAAAATCAAGGTTGCCATCACTGGCAACGGAGCCGCCTCCAAGCAGCAAGTCGCCGACATGCTCCGTCGCATCCTCCACATCTCTCCTGACGACATGCAAGTGCAATTCGACGCCACCGACGCCCTCGGTGCAGCCTACTGCCATTTCCTGCAGCAGAACCGCCCTACATCTGCTGCCGCCGCCCCCCGCTCGTGGAAGGAATTTGCCAACAAGCACAGCGACCGCATACACTGAAAACGGCTTGCCTTACTTTACTTTTAAGAATTTAATAAAACTGAATATCCGAGATGACCTGCGCACCGACATGGTCATTGAGTTTTTTGACCAAATTCGCACGTGCCATCATCAAATTCTGTTTCAACATTGCCGACCGAATTTGCACATAGAGCGTTTGGTTGCGAATAAAGACGTTGTTCGTAAAACGCCCGATGCCCTGCCCCATCACTTCGGTCCATGAATCTATGAGCCGGTGCTGGTTGAGCGGTGTTTCCAAACCCTCCTCGCGCAAATACTGCATCAGCACTTGCCCGATGGTTTCGCTATTCTTTCGTCGCATACTGCTTGCAAATGATTGAGGACGCAAAAGTACGAAAAAAATGTTGAAATTGCAGGAATACGCATGCAAAAATACGGCAAAAATTTTGCGTATTGGAATTTTTAGCGTACCTTTGCACCGCAATTGCAGAATGGCGCTTTCGTCTAGCGGCTAGGACACATGCCTCTCACGCATGGAACACGGGTTCGATTCCCGTAGGCGCTACCA
>JAFLUS010000195.1 GCA_022508685.1 Prevotellaceae bacterium
TCGTGCTCGTACTCTATGCAGGCGTGTTCGGTGCCATTGCAGGCGGATGGATGGGGCGATTGCCCGACATCAGCGATTTGCAGAATCCTATCAGCAAGTCGGCTTCGCGCATATTCAGCGCTGACGGTGTGATGATGGGAACGTATAGTTATGCGAGCGCGAACCGCATCATGGTGCCATACGACTCGCTGCCCGACAATTTGGTGAAGGCGTTGGTGGCGACGGAAGATGAACGCTTCTACGACCACTCGGGTATTGACGGACGTGCGCTGGGACGTGCCGTGGTGAAGCGCGGCATGATGCGGCAGAAGTCGGCTGGTGGCGGTTCGACCATTACGCAACAGTTGGCAAAGCAACTATATTCCGATGTGAATGCCCAGACGACGGTGCTCGAGCGCGTGATGCAGAAGCCTGTGGAGTGGTATATTGCCGTGCAGTTGGAACGCAACTACACGAAAGAGGAAATCATCACGATGTACCTGAATTACTTTGATTTTCTCAACAATGCCGTCGGCATCAAGAATGCTGCCCGCACGTATTTCGACAAACTGCCCATCGACCTGTCGTTGGAAGAATGTGCGACGCTGGTCGGAATGTGCAAAAATCCTTCTCTCTACAATCCGCTGCGGTTCAACGAACGCTGCCGTGACCGCCGCAACTTGGTGCTGCAAAAGATGCGCGATGCCAACTACATCAGCCAAACCGAACTGCAGACGGCACAGGCTCGCACTTTGGACGTGAGCCGCTATCGCCCGATGGACCACAAGGAGGGTATCGCACCCTATTTCAGAGAACATCTGCGTCGGGTGATGATGGCGAAGAAACCCGACCGTGGCGACTATGCGTCGTGGCAGTATCAGCAGTTCTACGACGACTCGATAGCATGGGAGACCGATCCGCTTTACGGATGGTGCAACAAGAATACGAAGAAGAACGGCGAGCATTACAATATCTATACCGACGGACTGAAAATCTATACCTCCATCGATTCGCGTATGCAGGCATACGCCGAGGAGGCTGCCTACCGCCATGTGGCGCAGACGCTTCAGCCGCGCTTCGATGCAGAAAACAAGCGTAAACCTTATGCACCCTATTCGGGTATCTCGTCCGACCGCGTCGAACGTCAACTATGGCGTGCCTATCGGCAGAGTGAACGCTATCGCTCGATGAAGGCAAGCGGCAAGACGGAAGAGGAAATCAAGGCTGCCTATACGACGAAGTTCCCGATGACGCTGTTTGCCTATTCCGGTGAATACGACACGGAGATGACGCCACGCGACTCTATCCTATATTATAAAAAATTCCTGCGTACCGCGATGTGTGCGATGGAGCCTCAGACGGGTGAGGTGCGTGCCTATGTGGGCGGACTCGATTTCAAGCATTTCCAATATGACAACGTCATGGGTGGCGGTCGCCGACAAGTGGGTTCGACCATCAAACCCATCCTCTATTCGTTGGCAATGATGAATGGCTATACGCCGTGTGATTTGGCGCCCAACGAACCTCGCAGTTACGGCGGGTGGACACCTCGCAGCACACAGGCACGCAGAGGGCAGATGGTGCCGCTGAAATGGGGATTAGCACAATCGAGCAACTGGATTAGTGCATGGGTGCTGTCGCAACTCAATCCGCACAGCCTGATTAACCTCATGCGGCAGATGGGTATCTCGTCGCAAGCCATCCATCCCGACATGACGCTCTGTCTGGGACCCTGCGACGTGAGTGTCGGTGAAATGGTGAGTGCCTACTCCACGTTCCCCAACTATGGTGTGCGTGTGGCACCGGTGCTTGTGACGCGCATCGAGGATGCTGACGGCAATGTCGTGGCAACCTTCATGCCCCAACTGACGGACATCATGGACAGGGAAGAGGCTTGCAAAATGATTGTGATGATGCGTGGCGTGGTGAACGAAGGAACGGGACGACGGCTGCGCAGCACCTACGGCTTGCAGAACGACATGATAGGCAAGACCGGAACGACCAACTCCAATGCCGACGGATGGTATATGGGCGTCGTGCCTAAATTAGTCGTTGGCTGTTGGGTGGGCGGTGAAGACCGCGACATCCACTTCTCGAACGGAGCGATGGGGCAGGGTGCGGCAGCAGCATTGCCAGTGTTCGCGTACTTCATGAAGAGCGTGTATGCAGATGCCTCATTGAAAAAGGATTATGACATTTCAACTGGCGACAAATTCGTATTCCCTGAAGGCTTCGACGAATGTGCAAACGAATTGTCGGGACTTGACTCTGCCGAGAAGGTATTGGCAGAACCTGATGATGAAGCCCCTGAAGGCGAATTTGACGACATGTTCCAATAACCTGAAAACTTATATTCTGCATGAAATTCATAGGCATCATTCCGGCACGATATGCATCAACACGATTTCCCGCCAAACCGCTTGCCATGTTGGGCGGACGGACGGTCATCGAACGCGTATACCGCAATGTGGAGAATGAAGTGGACGACATCGTGGTAGCAACGGACGACGTGCGCATCGCACAGGCTGTCGAAGCATTTGGTGGCAACGTAGTCATGACTCGCACTGACCACAGGAGCGGTACCGACCGCTGCTTTGAAGCCTACGTGAAGACGATGGCTGACGAAACAGCATCGGCAGATACGGTCGTCATCAACATCCAAGGCGACGAACCATTTATCCATCCGCAGCAGATTGCTGCCATCCGGCAGTGTTTTGCCGACCCTACGACCGATATTGCGACGTTGGTGAAGCCCTTCACGCCGGCTGACGGATTTGCAGCCTTGCAGAATCCAAATACGCCGAAGGTGGTGGTGAACGGCAGGGACGAAGCCATGTATTTCTCCCGCTCCGTGATTCCCTATCTGCGCGGAGTGGAGGCTGGTGACGAATGGCTGTCAAAGCATACGTATTATAAGCATATCGGACTATATGCCTATCGTGCAAAGGTGTTGGCAGAGATTACGCAGTTGCCGCCCTCTGCACTTGAACTGGCAGAATCGTTGGAGCAACTGCGATGGCTGCAGAATGGTTACCGCATCAAAGTCGGATATACGGACATCGAAACCATCGGAATTGACACCCCTGCTGATTTGCAACGGGCAGAGGCATTCCTTGCTGCATCATGTTGACATTTTCTATTCCCCGACGTCCGCAATCCGTTCGCCTGTCGAATGGTATCGAAGCATTGCTGCTGCACATGGAGGATACGGAACTTGTGCGCATTGACTATATGTTCCGTGGCGGTCAGTGGCTGCAGACGCAACCGCTGCAAGCGCGATTTGCACTGAAAGGCATGCAGGAAGGTACCGAGGAATTTTCGGCACAACTCATCAATTCACGCCTCGACAACTATGGCGCAATGCTGTCGTTGGTCGCCAATCTGTCGTATTCTCATCTGACACTCACTTGTCTGCGTCGCCATTTGGCAGATATTCTGCCGATTGTCAGTTCGATGCTCAATCATCCGCTTTACGACGACGGACAGATGCAGACCCCTCTGTCGCAAGGGCGTACCCAGTGGCAGGTGCGTCATCAGCAAGTGGAGACGTTGGGAAAGGAATTGGTGTACGAATGTCTGTACGGACGGCAGCATCCGTTGGGACGTGCCGTGCAAATAGAGGATTACGACCATATCAACTCCGGCGTGCTCCGTGCTTACCATCAGCGTGCCATTGGTGCGGCAACCTGCACCATGCTGCTCTCCGGATGCTTCACGGATGCGGACATTGCGCAAGTGGAACGTACGCTTGAGGGAAAGGCGTCGTCGACAGTCACGCTGATGCCGTCACCGATAGAAAGTGCATCGACTGCACATGTCGTGAAGAAAACGCCCGATTTCCCTACGGTGCAGTCCGCCGTGCGTTCCGGCATTCTGCTGCCCGAATCTACCCATCCCGACATGCCGTTGGTGCGGTTGGCTGCAACGATATTGGGTGGATATTTCGGCAGTCGGCTCATGACCAACATCCGCGAACGTGCGGGCTATACTTACGACATTCATGGTACGATTTACAATGTGCCATTCGGCAATGCTTATGTCATTTCTACCGAAACCCCATTGGCTGTTGCCGAGAAGGTGGTGGATGAAATCCGTAACGAACTGAACCGTCTCATCCGCGAACCCGTCGGGCAACAAGAGTTGCAGAACGTGAAAAACTACATCACCGGCAATGCCCTTCGTCGTTACGAATGGAACTTCAATCTTCCTCCGCTTTGCATGAACCTCCTTTCCAGCGGCCGTACCCTCGACGACATCGTCCGTGAAAACACCCTCCAGTCGCAAGCCACCCCCGAAGACCTCATGCGCGTCTGTGCCCAATACTTCTCTCCCGACCGCTTCATCAACTGCATCGTGGGGTAGTGCAATTTCGAAAAAAATGCCACTGATTTTAGTTGCGAAATTCGTAACTAACGTGAGTTCGACGAATTATAATTGTCTGAAAGTTTGGCAATTAGCGGAAGA
>JAFLUS010000196.1 GCA_022508685.1 Prevotellaceae bacterium
CGAGGTGCTGATTCAAGACCTTCTGACCTTGGAAAGTCTGCTCAACACGATGGGCATCAATGATTGATAACTACATAAACGTAGATAATTCCATGAAACTGAAAACCATACTTATCACGTGCCTGTTCGGTATGCTTGCCATCTGTGCACAGGCGCAGAGTGCCATGAAAATTCTCGACACTGCTGCAGCAAATTTTCAGAAAACGAAAGGGGTGAAAATCACCTACACGTTCAGCAGTGGTGGAGAGCACGGAAACGGCACGATTAAATTGTCGGGGCAGAAATTTGTCAACGATATGGGCGACATGGTCGTATGGTTCAACGGAAAGACCATGTGGACATTGGTGAAAAGCAACGAAGAAGTCAATGTCACCACGCCAACGGCAAAGGAAATTGCCAAGATGAATCCCTATGCTTTCATGTCGCTCTATAAGAAAGGATATAAGGCGACGATGGGCAAGTCGTCTGCCTCGTTCCACGAAGTGTTGCTGACAGCCACCGATGCAAAGGCTTCGTTGCAAAACATCACGGTGCGCATTGACAAAAAGACCAACCAACTGCAATATGTCAAAATGAACGGACAGGGTGCTCAGATTGAGATTTCCGTGAAATCCTACACTGCGCAAAGTTTCAACGATGCCACCTTCACGTTCAATGCCAAAAACTATCCCGATGTGGATGTCATAGATTTACGATAAATACACCTCATATTCATCATTTAACGATACACTGACATGGAACATATCCGATGCTTGATTATTGGTTCCGGACCAGCCGGCTATACCGCAGCGATATATGCAAGTCGCGCCAATCTTTCGCCCGTTCTGTATGAAGGCATACAGCCCGGCGGACAACTCACAATTACCGATTCCATCGAGAATTATCCCGGTTTTCCCGAAGAACTTTCGGGTGCAGAACTGATGGATAAGATGCGTGCACAGGTTGAGAAATTCAATGTAGAGATTCGTCCGCAGATTTGTGTGAAAGCAGACCTCTCGGCTGCACCTTACCATTTTTGGTTTGACAATCAAACGGAAGTCACTGCCGACGCCGTCATCATTGCTACCGGTGCATCGGCAAAATTCCTCGGACTTGACGACGAAAAGAAATACATGGGGCAGGGCGTGAGTGCTTGTGCCACTTGCGACGGATTCTTCTATCGCAAACGCACCGTTGCCGTCGTCGGAGGCGGCGACACAGCCTGTGGCGAAGCCCTGTATTTGGCAGGCTTGGCTGCGAAAGTCTATCTCATCGTTCGCAAACCTTTCTTGCGTGCGTCCAAAATCATGCAGGAACGAGTGCTCCAACACGAAAAGATTGAAGTGCTGTTTGAGACCAACACAGTCGGACTGTATGGCGACAACGGCGTGGAAGGGGCACACCTTGTTCACCGCAAAGGCGAAAGCGATGAACGCCACTATGACCTTCCTATCGACGGATTCTTCCTTGCCATTGGCCATCGTCCTAACTCGGATTTGTTCAAACCATGGCTTGAAACCGACGAAACCGGTTTTATCAAGACCATTGACGGCACGCCACGCACCAACGTGCAAGGTGTGTTTGCAGCCGGAGACGTAGCCGACCCTGTCTATCGGCAAGCCATTGTGGCAGCAGGTAGCGGTTGCAAGGCAGCGATGGAGGCAGAAAAGTATTTGATGTCTTTAACGTAGTTGCGCGATGGATTTACAACGTGCACGGATGCTCTATCGGGCAATCAGCCGCAATCAGCGTCTGTCCATGCAGCGACATCCGCTGATGAGCCAAAACAAAGCCATGAAGGTGTTTATCTATATCTTCATGGGCTTTTGGGCAGTTTACCTGATGTTCTTCGGGGTAGGTTTCGCCTTCATGTTTGACGATACAAACTATGAGTCGTTCGATTGGATAAATGGCGGAATGTTGTTCTTCCTCATCATTGACTTCTTCCTGCGTTTTGCCATGCAAGAAACGCCGGCACAGGAGATTAAGCCTTACAAACTACATCCCATTCCGCAGAACTTTCTGCTCAATGTCTTTCTGGTGCGGATGGCACTCCGTGGCGACAACCTCTTCTGGTTTTTCTTCCATGTGCCGTTTGCGCTCTTTGCCGTTTGCAAGTTCTATGGCTTCGGCGGATTCTGCGGCTATCTGTTCGGATGGTGGCTGATGTATGTGCTCAATGGTTAT
The DNA here is from genome assembly GCA_022508685.1 of Prevotellaceae bacterium. GTDB lineage: Bacteria > Bacteroidota > Bacteroidia > Bacteroidales > Bacteroidaceae > UBA3839. The sequence continues at coordinate 2,167 of JAFLUS010000196.1, forward strand.
TGGTACCTCATTTGGCGCACCAAGATTCAGCGCAGCATCCTCTATCTGCTGATACCCGTAGCCGTCTATGCGGCATTGGTTTGTTTTGGAATCGTTGTCAAGGAATGTCATCAGTGGCTGTTCGACGCCACATTGCACCTCGGTCGCGGTTTCTGTACAGGCAATGTGCTGAGTTATCTGCTGCCGCTTCTCCTGTCGGTACTGCTCTTTTTCCTCAATCGACGGATGCAGCGCAAATGCGTCTACGACGAAATTGCACAAGTGGAACGCGTGCAGAAGGTACGCTCCACCGAGATGTCGTGGCTCAATCGCTTTGGCGTCATTGGCGAGTACATGAAGTTGGAAATCAAGTCCACGCTGCGCAACAAAATCATTCGCACGCAGTTCATCATGGGCATTGCCTATATGCTGCTGTTGTGCAGCCTCTTTGCCTTCACTGACGTGTACGACGACCAGCCTTTCATGAAGACCTTCCTCTGCGTCTACTGCTTCGCCTGTCTGGGCACGATGACCCTCACCAACATCATGGCTGCCGAAGGCAACTACATCGACTTCCTCATGTCGCGCAAAGAGTCCGTACTCTCGCTGCTCAAGGCAAAGTATTACTTCAACTGCCTCATGCTCCTCATTCCCTTCCTCTTCACCCTGCTGCCTATTCTTGAAGGAAAAGCGCTTTTTGTCGAAGCCCTTGCTTGTGCCTTCTTCACCATGGGATGTATCTTCCCCTTCCTGTTCACACTGGCGATTTACAACAATACCACCATCAACCTCAACGCCAAACTCACGAAAGGGGCAGGCGGACGCAACACCAAGACACAAATCCTCTTCTCCTTTGTGGCTCTCTTTGCACCCATGATTATCATGTATGCGCTCATCGTCTTTTTCAATACGATAGCAGCATCGTGGATGATGTTCGGATTAGGACTGGCCGGCACATTGTTCAGCCCCTTGTGGCTGCGCACCATCTACCGCCGTTTCATGCTCCGCCGCTACACCAACATGGAAGGCTTCCGCAATTCCAAACAATGAACATTCTCAGATGACACCTCAAAGATTATGGAACTGACAATCGATAACGTAAAGAAAACCTTTGGCGAGAAAGTAGCCCTCGACATCGAGCACTATGCCGTACACGACGGTGAAATCGTCGGACTGGTAGGCAACAACGGGGCAGGCAAGACGACGCTTTTCCGCGTTGTACTCGACCTCATTAAGCCCGACTGCGGCGTGGCACGCATAGGAGGCGTGGCTACGGCACACAGCGAACAATGGAAAGAGCAAACCGGTGCGTATGTAGACACCGGCTTCCTCATCGAGTACCTTACCCCCGAAGAATACTTCGATTTCATCGGTAAAATCAACAACATCGGCAAAGACACCATTGCCACGCGTTTGCAGAAATTTGAACACTTCATGAATGGCGAAGTGCTCGGCACCAACACCCTCATCCGCAACCTCTCCGCCGGAAACAAGCAAAAGGTAGGCATCATCGGAGCCATGCTCCACAATCCCCGGCTGTTGCTGCTCGACGAACCCTTCAACTTCCTCGACCCCTCCAGCCAACACGCCATGAAGTACCTGCTCGAGAGTTACAACCGCGAAACAGGAGCCACCATCATCGTTTCCAGCCACAACCTCGCCCACACCTTGGATATCTGTACCCGAGTCACCCTGCTCGAACACGGACAAATTCTGAAAGACCACCACAAAGACTACGCTAATCTCATTGAAGAAATTGAGCAATACTTCATCCATCACTCGTAGCCTCCTCATTGCGCTATGCGTCATCACCCTCACAGCCTGCCGAACCACCCATTCCGGTACGCACGGCAGAAGTGACGCCTTCGGTGTGGACATGCGCCAATTGGCACGCGCAGGCATCGCCCTCGGTTTCGATGTGGAAGAAACCGACGACTGGCCCCTGCTCATCGAAGCCAGCCAATGGCTGGGCGTGCGCTACGTGTATGGAGGAAACACGAAGAACGGCGTAGACTGCTCCGGGCTCACCACCCAAATCTTCAAGAAAGTCTATGGCATCCAACTCCATCGCCGTTCCGTAGACCAATACCGCAAGAATTGCCGTTCCGTCCACCGTTCCCACCTCCAGATGGGCGACCTCGTCTTTTTTGCCACAGGCAAATCACGCACCACCGTCAGCCACGTCGGCATTTACCTCAAGAACAACCTCTTCATCCATGCCAGCAGCAGCCGTGGCGTTGTCGTCAGCGACCTGAACAGCAACTACTACGTCCGCAACTGGGTCAGCGG
>JAFLUS010000197.1 GCA_022508685.1 Prevotellaceae bacterium
TGTATTTCCACCACACACAAAACCTGTCAGAAGAAGGACATTTCAGGGAGTTCATCCATCTCAAGTTAAAGCGCTTGGTTATTTTTTTTACGGCAATCTGGAAAAATATCTGCAAATTTGCAAAGTCCGGTTTGCAAGTCAAAAGATTTTTGTGTAATTTTGCAGAAAATTTGACATCAATACATAAAAAATCGGGCAAAAGAAGAAATGGAATCTTTTTTTCGCACTCACAAGTATCTGATTGAGCATTTGCAAGCCTCGGTACGCCGCGACTTGATGGACGAAATCAACTGGAAAGACCGGATGATTGGCATCAAAGGCACGCGAGGCGTGGGCAAAACCACCTTCTTGCTGCAATATGCCAAAGAGAATTTTGCACCGAACGACCATTCGTGCCTGTACATCAATACCAATAATTTTTACGTACAAAATATTGGTATTGCAGAGTTTGCCGGTGAATTTTACCATGATGGCGGTAAGGTGTTGCTCATCGACCAAGTGTTCAAGCAACCCGATTGGAGCCACCAACTCCGCGAATGTTACGAGCGTTATCCGGGGTTGAAAATCGTGTTCGCAGGTTCCAGCGTGATGCGCCTGAAGGATGAAAATCCGGAACTGAACGGCATCGTGAAGTCCTACAACTTGCGTGGCTTCTCTTTCCGCGAATTTCTCAACCTGAAAACGGGGCTGCATTTTCCATCCTATTCGTTGGAAGACATCATTGCGCACCACAGCGAGATTGCGGCTGCGATAGTGGAACAGGTGCAGCCGCAAGATTATTTCCAAGACTACCTACACCACGGCTTCTATCCGTTCTTCCTCGAAAAGCAGAATTACAGCGAAAATCTGCTGAAGACGATGAACATGATGATTGAAGTAGACATTCTGCTCATCAAACAAATCGAACTGAAATACCTGACCAAAATCAAGCAATTGTTCTATCTGCTCACGATGAGTGGAAGCACCGTGCCCAATGTCAGCCAATTGGCACAGGAATTGGGAATGAGCCGAGCCACCGTGATGCATTATATCAAGTATCTGATGGAAGCGCGCCTCGTCAATATGATATACGCAAAGGGGGACGAATTCCCCAAGAAGCCGGCACGGGTGCTGCTCCACAACTCCAACCTGATGTATAGTTTCTATCCGAAACGCTTTGACGACCACGACGTGCAGGAAACTTTCTTCTGCAATGCCGTCTGGCGCGACCACAAGGTCAACAAGGTGGGCAACATCGGTTCGTTCCTGCTCGATGAGCAATACGAATTCCGCATCATCGAACACGCCACACGACTGAAGAGCAAGTCGAAGACGCTGTTTGCCGTCAACCAATGCGAAGTGGGCGACGGAAACCAAATCCCCTTGTGGCTGTTCGGCTTCCTGTACTAAGCGACCACACATTTTTGACAACAATATAATATCTGTTAAATATCATCACTATTTTCAACAATTATGGCAAAAGAAAAAAAATTCATTACCTGTGATGGTAACGAAGCAGCGGCACACGTGAGTTATATGTTCTCCGAAGTCGCAGCCATCTACCCCATCACCCCGTCTTCGCCTATGGCGGAGCACGTAGACGAGTGGGCTGCTCGCGGCAGAAAGAACCTGTGGGGACAGACCGTAAGCGTTCAGGAAATGCAGTCGGAAGCCGGTGCTGCCGGTGCCGTACACGGTTCACTGCAAGCCGGTGCACTGACGACCACCTTCACGGCATCGCAGGGTCTGCTCTTGATGATTCCCAATATGTACAAGATTGCCGGCGAACTCATCCCTTGCGTCTTCGACGTATCGGCACGCACGCTCGCCAGCCATGCACTCTGTATCTTTGGCGACCATCAAGACGTCATGGCTTGCCGCCAGACAGGCTTCGCCATGCTGTGCGAAGGTTCCGTACAGGAAGTAATGGACCTCACCGCCGTGGCTCACTTGGCTTCGCTTGAAACGTGCGTACCATTCGTCAACTTCTTCGATGGTTTCCGCACCAGTCACGAATACCACAAGATTGAACTGATGGACCAAGAGGACATCCGTCCGTTGGTTAAGGAAGAATACATCCAACGTTTCCGCGACCGCGCCATGTCGCCCGAACGCCCCATCACTCGCGGTACGGCAGAGAACCCCGAAACATTCTTCACTCACCGCGAAGCCTGCAACCCCTACTACGATGCAGTGCCCGATGTAGTTGAAAAATATCTCGGCGAAATCTCGAAGATTACCGGTCGTGACTATCACCTCTTCTCTTATTACGGAGCCGAAGATGCTGACCGCGTCATCATTCTGATGGGTTCGGCAACCGATGCAGCCCGTGAAGCCATTGACTATCTGAACGACAACGGACAGAAAGTCGGTATGATTAGCGTTCACCTCTATCGTCCGTTCTCGGTGAAGCACCTGTTGGCATCCGTGCCCAAGACGGCAAAGCGCATCGCCGTGCTCGACCGCACGAAGGAACCGGGAGCCGATGGCGAACCGCTCTATCTCGACGTGAAGGCTGCATACTACGACGTAGAAGACCGTCCGCTCATCGTCGGTGGTCGCTATGGTCTCGGTAGCCGCGACACGACACCTGCACAAATCATCTCCGTATTCAACAACCTCGCCATGCCGACGCCGAAGAATCACTTCACCGTTGGTATCGTAGACGACGTGACTTTCACTTCGCTGCCACAGGTTGAAGAGATGGCACTCGGTGGAAAAGGTATGTTCCAAGCCAAGTTCTTCGGTCTCGGTGCCGACGGAACGGTGGGTGCAAACAAGAACTCCGTGAAGATTATCGGTGACAACACCGACAAGTATTGCCAAGCATACTTCTCATACGATTCGAAGAAATCGGGCGGTTTCACTTGCTCTCACTTACGTTTCGGCGATACGCCCATCCGTTCGACCTATTTGGTAACGACGCCAAACTTCGTAGCCTGCCACGTACAAGCCTATCTGCACATGTACGACGTGACACGTGGTTTGCAAGACGGAGGCACATTCCTGCTCAACACCATCTTCGAGGGCGAAGAATTGGCAAACTTTATGCCGAATAAGGTAAAGCGCTATTTCGCACAGCACAACATCACGGTTTACACCATCAACGCAACGAAGATTGCACAGGAAATTGGTCTCGGCAACCGCACCAACACAATTCTGCAGTCAGCATTCTTCCGCATCACAGGCGTCATCCCCGTAGACCTTGCCGTAGAGCAGATGAAGAAATTCATCGTGAAATCGTACGGAAGCAAGGGCGAAGACGTGGTGAACAAGAACTATGCAGCCGTAGACCGCGGTGGCGAATACCAACAATTCGCGGTTGACCCCGCATGGGCTTCGCTCCCCGATGACGCAGAAAAGCAAGACGATGCACCTGCATTCGTGAAGGAACTCGTTCGTCCTATCAATGCACAGGCAGGCGACCTCCTTCCCGTATCCGTCTTTGCAAAGCACAATACAGTAGATGGTTCTTGGGAAGTGGGAACGTCAGCCTACGAAAAACGCGGCGTTGAAGCCTTCGTTCCCGTCTGGACAAAAGAAAATTGTATCCAGTGTAACCAGTGTGCATACATCTGTCCTCACGCAGCCATCCGTCCGTTCGTTCTGACTGACGACGAATTGGCACAATTCGACAACCTCGAAACGCTCGAAATGCGTGCTCCGGCTACGATGAAGGGTATGCACTTCGTCATCGAACCCAGCGTACTCGACTGCCTCGGTTGCGGCAACTGTGCCGACATCTGTCCGGGCAATCCGAAACTGGGCAAGGCATTGGAGATGGTACCATTCAACCCCGATGCAGCCGAAATGAAGAAAGCCGCACAGGATTGGGACAAACTCGTCAAGGTTCCGTCGAAACAACACCTCGTCGACATCAAGCAGACAGTGAAGAATTCTCAGTTCGCTACTCCGCTCTTCGAGTTCTCTGGCGCTTGCTCTGGTTGTGGAGAAACACCATACGTGAAACTCATCTCTCAACTCTTCGGTGATCGTCAGATGATTGCCAACGCAACGGGTTGCTCGTCCATCTATTCTGCTTCTATCCCCTCTACTCCATACACGAAGAATGAAAAGGGACAAGGTCCTGCATTCAACAACTCCCTCTTCGAAGACTTCTGTGAATTTGGATTGGGTATGGCATTGGGTAACAAGAAGATGAAAGAACGTGTTGCCACACTCCTTCAACAGATGATAGACACCGAAGGCCCGAGCGCAGAATACAAGCAATTGGCTGCCGAATGGATGGCAAACTGCGAAGACGCAGACAAGACGAAGGAAATCGCACCGCGTCTGCGCGAACTCATCGCCGAAGGTGCTGCAAGCGGCTGTCCGACTTGCAAGGAACTGCAAACCCTCGACCACTACCTCGTGAAGCGTTCACAATGGATTATCGGTGGTGATGGTGCTTCTTACGACATCGGTTACGGCGGTCTCGACC
>JAFLUS010000198.1 GCA_022508685.1 Prevotellaceae bacterium
GAATAAGCGAGCACAATGCAAAACGAAAAACAAATTTTTCAGTTTTGCATGGTCGGGCGCAAGTCGTTTCGGCGGCAAATTCAGACCGAAAAATAAGGCTTCGAACAGGGGCTTTTCGGCGTGCGCATAAACGTTTCGAGGCATGCGCATACGCGTTCTGAGGCGTATGCATAAGCGTGTTCACGTTTATGCGCACGCCTGACGGGGGTTATGCAACAGGCTTTTTTGGCTTCAGGCGATGCCGAGACGGCGCCCCCATGAACGCTGCCAACGGCGCAGCGTCTTGTTGCGCACAGCCATCCACAGCAGCAGGCGCACCATGGGCGGAAAACGGCGGATGTCGTCGGCAAAGGCTTCGCGGACGCGCTTCTCGCCTTCGGGGTCGGACTTCCGCAGCGGGACGACCCACAGGATGTAGCGGCGGATGCGGCGTTCGAACACGTGGGCATAGGCGGGGTGGTCGGCGGCAAAGCCTTTCAGCATCTCCACTTCCGACACGTAGCCGCGCACCTTGGCTGCCGTTACGCAACCTTTCTGCCGACCTACCCACGACGTGTTGTTCTCGATGCGATAGACGCACATCGGTTCGTCCATGTAGTGCACTTTTCCGCGCATGGCGCAGAGAATCTGCAGGGGATAGTCGCTGACGTGGCAGCGGGCGGCATAGTCGGGATAGTCGTCGAGCACGCTGCGGCGGTAGACGATGCTGCACGTGCTGATGAACAGGCCGCCGCGCAGAATGATGTCGTTGGTGTCCACGTCGCGCGTTTCGTCGTAGCAGTGGCTGTCGCTCACAAACCGCTGCCGCCGTTCGGAATAGCGTCTGGCACGGCAGCACACCATCGTGTAGTCGGGGTGGGTTTCGAGAAAGTCTACCTGCCGCTGCAGTTTCTGCGGGTCGGTCCAGTAGTCGTCGCCCTCGCACATGGCGATGTATTTTCCGGTGGCGTGCGCCGTCATCACGCGGCGGAGCGAGCCGTCGTGGCGGCTGTACAGGTTTTCTTCTTCGTAAATCGGCTTGATGATTGACGGATGTGCTGCGGCAAACTCGCGGATGATGCTTGCCGTCGCATCGGTCGAGGCATCGTCGTGCACGACGGCTTCGAAGCGAAAGTCGGTCTGCTGCATGACAAATCCCTCGAGCGTCTGCCGGATGTAGTCCGCCTGATTGTAGGCAGCGCAGCGGATGGATAGCAGGGGTGCGGCGGTCGTGTCGCTATTCATGGGCGTTGGATTTTAGAAAACGGGCAGGATTGCCGACATAGATGCTGTGGTCGGGCATGTCGGTGAGCAGGACGGAACCGGCTCCCAAGATGCAGTGCGTGCCGACGCGCCCGACCTTGCCCGACACGACGGTGGCACCTTGCCCGATGTGGGTCTGGTCGCCGATAGTGGTGTAAGCCCCAATCATGACGTTTCCGGAGATGAGGCAATGGCTGCCCACCGTGGCGGAATGGGCAACGACGCTGTTGACCGTGATGACGGTGTTTTCGCCGACGACGGAGTCGCCTTGCACGATGCTGCACGGCATGACGTGCACGCCTTGATGAATGGTGGCGCGTGGCGAAACGACGCACGTGGGATGAATGAGGGTGGGGATGTCGCCTCCGCGTTCGGCAATGCGGCTGTAGATGCGTCGGCGAATGGACAGGTCGCCCATGGAGAGTGCAAACGAGGTGCCCGCCAAGGAGGGTTGCTGCAAGATGTCCTCAAAGCAACCCGTGATGCGGTGTCCGAAATAGGTCTCGCCCACGCGGTCGTGGCTGTAGTGCAGCAGGCCGCAGATGCGATAGCCGCAATCTTCCGCCAAATCCATGACGGTGACGGTGTTTCTGCCTATGCCTAAGATGTAGATGTCTTTCATCGGGATTTCCAGTTGTTTACCACCGGCTTCCGCTTGCCGGATGCCAGCACGGGGATGTCGTCTACGTAGACGAGGTCGATGCGTGCATCGCTGCCCAACTTTTCCTGCAGCAACGGCACGACCTCTTCGACGGTGGCTTCGCGACGGCGCATCACCAGTTTCAGCACGTAGTCGGTGGCGGTGTTCTGAATGAATTGCCATTGTGCAATGTCGGCGTAATGCTTCAGGATGCGTCCGTAGGTCAGAGGTGAGATAGGGCGTCCGGCAGTGTCGAACGTGAGGTCGAAGCGCCGTCCGTACAGACTGCCCAACACGGGATAGCCGTGGCTGTGGTCGTCGGGAGGAAGAAGGACGGCTGTGTCGCCGGTGTCGTAGCGAATGACAGGGAAAGCGTAGTTGTGGAGGTCGGTGACGACGACACGCCCCAACTCGCCAAAGCCGGCAGGTTCGTCGGTGTCGGGTTTCAGCACCTCTATGTAGTAGCCGGCATGGTTCCAGTACATGCGGTTGTCGCTGTCGGAGGTGGGAATGCGTTCCTGTGCCAGAATGCCGCACTCCTCGTTGGCATACTGCGAGATGATGTCGCTGTGGAACACGCGCTTGTATCGGGCACGTGTGTCGTCGTGCAGTGATTCGCTGCCGGCAATGGCGATTTTCAGATGCGGGAAACGGTAGCCTTTGCCTTCGGCATATTCGGCAAGCGTGCCCAGCGACGACGCATAGCCGCGCAGACAGACGGCACGCTCGGTCTGCATCAGTTCGCAGAGCCGCTGCAAGTCGTCCTGACCCATGGAGGAGATGTCGAAGGGAATGATGTTTTCTTTCTTGATTTGCCGTGCCGTCTTCTGCTGCCAGCGGTTCCACGTGCGCAAATGGATGAGTTTGTCGTGCGTGCGAAATCCGACAATCTTTCCGAAGTATTTGAGTTCAGCCACTCTGCGCAGCCGTTTGCGCGTGTCCTGTGGAACGGCAAAGGGTGTGCCGGTCGAGCCCGACGTGGTCTGAACGTGCACCGCCCCCTTCTGTCCGGGAATGGCGTCGGCTGGCACGCGGATGTCGTCGAAATGTGCAATCAGCGACAATTTGTTCATGACGGGGAACGCCTCCAGTCGGTAGCCTTCGATGTGCTTGTAGAAGGACGTGTGCTGTCGGGCGTGGTCTAACAAGCGGTGCAGGCTGCGTTCGCGCAGTGGCAGTCCCTGCTCGTAGGAATGCTCCTGTATGTAGCGGATTTCGCGGTAAGGCTTTCCGACGGGTGAGCCGTGCAGAAAGTCGGTCAGCCAGAAGCGACAGCGGAGATACAGTGCTCGGCAGTCCATACGGCGTTAGCGGATAATCAGGTTGAGGGTGCGTTCGATGTCGTCGTCAGTCAGCGCGTGGTGCATGGGCAGACAGATGACTTCGTTCGCCATTTTGGTGGCTACGGGCAGATTTTCGGGTGCAGCGCTGGGCAGTCCGCGGTAGGTAGAGAAGTTGCTGATGAGCGGATAGAAATAGCGACGCCCGAGAATGTCGTGCTCTTTCAGACGGAAATAGAGCGCGTCGCGTGTGCATCCATAGCGTTTCTCGTCTACGAAGATAGGGAAATAACTGTAGTTGTGGCGAACGCCCGGCATGTCGTCCCAGAACGTGATGCCTTCGACGTTGCGCAGGGCTTCACGATAGCGCATGGCAACGCGACGGCGGGCAGCGATGCTGTCGTCCACTTGTCGGAGATTGAGCAGTCCGTAGGCGGCACGCATTTCGTCCATCTTGGAATTGATGCCGGGAGCAACGACCTCGACTTCGTTCTTGAAACCAAAGTTTTTCAGATAGTCGATGCGTTGTTTCATTGCAGCATCGTGCATCACCATGGCGCCGCCCTCGATGGTGTTGTACACCTTCGTGGCGTGGAAACTGAGCGTAGACATGTCGCCGGCATTGAGCACACTCTCGCCGTTGACTTCGACGCCGAAGGCATGGGCGGCATCGTAGATGACACGCAGTCCGTACTTGTCGGCAATGGCTTGAATGGCGTCCATGTTGCAGGGTTTTCCATAGACGTGGACGGGCATGATGGCTGTGGTCTTCGGCGTAATGGCGGCCTCGATGCGTTCGGGGTCGATGCAGCCGGTATGCGGTTCAATATCGACGAAAACGGGTCGGATGTCGTTCCACCACAGGGCATGGGTGGTGGCGACGAACGAATAGGGCGTGGTGATGACTTCGCCCGAGATGTGCAGTGCCTGCAGTGCCGTGATGAGTGGCAGCGTGCCGTTGGTGAAGAGGCTCACGTAGGGTACTTTCAGATAGGCTGCCAGTGCCTCTTCCAACCGGCGGTGGAATGTGCCGTTGTTCGTGATGCGTCGGCTCTCCCATATCTCTTGGAGCATGGCATGGAATTCGTCCAAATCGGGGAGCAAGGGTGAGGTAACGGTTATCGTGCTCATGGCAGTCTGTATCTTTACGTGTTGCTGAAAACAAAAGATGACGAGACGGAGTGCTGAATGTCAGCATGCTATCTCATCATCTTCAGTACCCAGAGCC